>NZ_JANIAG010000125.1:0-16689 GCF_028682155.1 Pseudomonas sp. 39004 | reverse complement strand
ATATTGCCGGCAAGCGGCGAGCAGCCTGCCGAGCACGGCACCTTCCTGATCCCGCGCAGTGCCTACCGCATCGAACACAACTGGGACGTCCTGGGCCTGCGCGGTACCGGTAGCCACGACATCGTGGTCGAAGACGCCTTCGTGCCGGCGCACCGCGTGCAGCGCACCAACAACTGCACCCTTGAGGCGACACCGGGGCGCCTGGTCAACACCAACCCGATCTACGCCATTCCCTTTGCCCAGGTGTTTACCCGTGCCGTGTCGTCATCGGCCATCGGCGCCTTGCAAGGGGCCATCAACGAGTTCCGTGCCAACGCCGCCGCACACATTGGCAAGCATGGCATGCGCACGGCCGACGACCCGGTGGCGCAAACCACGGTGGCCGAGGCGACGATCATCGTCGATGGCCTGCGCCTGGTGCTGGAGCGCAACTACGCGCACCTGCTGGCGCTGGCCGAGGCGGGCGAGTACCCGGACGTCGAAACCCGTCTGCTGTACCGCTACCAGTCCTCCTATGTGACCAATATCTGTGCCGAAAAAGTCAACGAGCTGCTGCGCTGCATGGCCGCGTCCGGGCTGTACAACACCAACCCGGTGGCCAGGCTGTTCCGCGACCTGCACCAGGCGCGCGGGCACATTGCCAACAACTACATGGCCTTCAGCCGCAGCCTGGGGGCGGTGCAACTGGGCCTGCCCAACCCTGACCCCTACGTGTGAGCCGCGCCCGCAGCCCCCTGGCCGCAGCGCCGGGATTATCCGATCACACAGCCAAGGCATAACAACAATGAACGCTAACGCTCAGCCTGCTTCCCACTATGACGTGATCGTCGTTGGCTCCGGCGCCGGTGCGATGACGTCGGCCCTGTTTGCGGCCGACCAGGGCCTCTCGGTACTGGTCGTCGAAAAAAGCGACAAGTTTGGTGGCACGTCGGCGATTTCCGGCGGCGGTATCTGGATCCCCAACAACCACTACTTTGCCGCCAAGGGCGGCCGCGACAGTGTCGACCTGGCGCTGCGCTACCTCAAGGCCGCCACGGGTGAACACGGCGACGAGAAGCGCTTGCGCGCCTACCTTGAACACGCGCCGCAGATGATCCATGCCCTGGAGCAGAGCAGCCATGTGCGCTACGCCGTGGCCGAGAAGTACCCGGATTACTACCCGCAATTGCCCGGCGCACTGCAAGGCGGCCGCACCCTCGACCCGCAGTTGTTCGACACCAGCCTGCTCGGCGACGAGCTGGAAAACCTGCGCAAGCCATCGCCTTCGACCTTGCTCATGGGCCGGGTGGCCTGGACGGCCCGGCATGCCCATAAAGTCATGTCGCGCTCATTCGGTTGGCGCTTGCTGATCGTGGGCCTGATGCTGCGTTACAAGCTGGACTTCAAGTGGCGGCGCAAGGGCCGCCGTGACCGCCGTGCGGCGTTGGGCAGCGCGTTGGTCGCTTCGCTGCGCCGTTCATTGATGGACCGCCAGGTACCGCTGTGGCTGAACACCGACTTTGAAGCGCTGTTGACCGAAAACGGCCGCGTCAGTGGTGTGCAGGTACGCCGTGACGGCCAGGTCGTCGAACTGCATGCCCGGCATGCGGTGATCTTCGGTTCGGGCGGCTTCGAGCAGAACCAGGCGCTGCGCGAGCAGTACCTGCCGCAACCCACCCAACGCAACTGGAGCGCCACGCCACCGGGCAACAACACCGGTGCGGCCTTGCAGGCCGGCCAGGCGCTGGGGGCGGCAACCGCCTTGATGGACTGGGCCTGGTGGGCACCGACCATTGCGGTACCCGGCGAAGACAAACCACGCGGGGTGTTTGCCGAGCGCGCCTTCCCCGGCGCCATCGTGGTCAACGGGCGGGGCCTGCGTTTTGTCAACGAGGCCGCGCCATACCTGGAGTTTGTCGATGCCATGTACCGCGACAACCAGGGCGGCGGCAAGAGCATTCCGGCCTGGGTCATCTTCGATGGGCACTTTCGCTTCAATTACGCCATGGGCCCGTTGATGCCGGCCCAGGTGATGCCCGACAGCCGTTTGCGCAAGGAGTGGCTCAACAGCCTGTACTTCAAGGCCGACAGCCTGGCGGCACTGGCCGGGCAGATCGGCGTCGATGCACAAGGGCTGCAAGAGACCGTGGCGCGCATGAATGCTTACGCGCAAAGCGGTGTCGACCTCGAATTCGGCCGTGGCGGCAACGTCTTCGACCGTTATTACGGCGACAGCAACGTCAAACCCAACCCGTGCCTGGCACCGCTGAGCAAGGGCCCGTATTACGCCATGCGCCTGGACGCCGGCGATATCGGCACCAAGGGTGGGTTGTTGACCAACGAGCATGCCCAGGTGGTTTGCCAGGACGGCGTAGCGATCCCGGGGTTGTATGCCATTGGCAACTGCTCGGCGTCGGTCATGGGCACCAGCTACCCCGGCGCCGGCGGCACGCTCGGCCCGGCCATGACCTTCGGTTACATCGCGGCCAGGCACATTGCCGCCCATGCGTGAGGATTCGCCATGTCTGCTGCTGACAAATCAACCTGCACCGATATCCAACCCGCGCTGCAGGTGGCCGATGCCGAGGCGCTGCGCTGGGATGAGCACTGTGATGTGCTGGTGATTGGCTGGGGCGCTGCGGGTGCCTGCGCAGCCCTTGAAGCGCGCTCCCAGGGCGCTGATGTACTGGTCGCCGACCGCTTCACCGGCGGCGGCGCCAGCGCCAAGAGTGGCGGTGTAGTCTATGCCGGCGGTGGCACTCGCCAGCAGCGTGCTGCGGGTTTTGACGACACGCCCGAGGCGATGTTCGCCTACCTCAAGCACGAGACCCAGGGCGTGGTGGCGGACGCCACCTTGCAGCGCTTTTGCCAGGACAGCGCCAGCAACCTGGCGTGGCTGGAGCGCCAGGGTGCGCCTTACGACCACCGCATGCCGCCCGGTGGCAAGACCTCGTACCCACCCGATGGCTGTTTTCTGTATTACTCCGGCAATGAGACGGTGCCTTCGCACCGCGGTGATTTGCCACCCGCCCCGCGTGGCCACCGGACCGTGGGCAAGGGGCAGTGCGGCGCGGTGCTGTATTCGCACCTGAAGGCTGCATGTTTGCGCGAGGGTGTGCGCGCCCAGGTGCAGGCTGCGGCCCGGCGCCTGGTGGTCGATGACAGCGGCTGTGTGCTGGGCGCGGAGCTCTGGTGCCTGCCTGCTGGCAGCGAAGAGGCGCGGCTGCACGCCAAATGGGCAGCACGTGCCGAGCGTCTGCAAAACTTCGCACCGCGCTACTGCGACACGTTGCGCAAGCGCCTGCACCACCTCGAACGCACCTTTGCCAGGCCACGGCTGGTGCGGGCCAGGCGGGGCGTGGTGTTGAGCACCGGCGGGTTCATTTTCAACCGCGAACTGATCAGCCAGCATGCGCCGAAGTTTCGTCGCAACTTCAAGGTGGGTGCCACCGGCTGCGACGGCAGTGGCTTGCGCCTTGGGCTAAGCGTCGGTGCCGTGGCCGATCGCCTGGCGCGGGTTTCTGCCTGGCGCTTCATCAACCCGCCGCTGTGCTGGCCCAAGGGCATCGTGGTCAACACCCTGGGCCGGCGCTTCGTCAACGAAGAGGTCTACGGCGCCACCCTGGGCCAGCCGCTGTGCGAAGAGCAGGGGGGCAAGGCATGGCTGGTGCTCGACGCCCGCTTGCGCAAGCAGTCCATCAAGCAAGCGCTGTTCTCCGGTTACTGGTGGTTCCAGAGCTTGCCAGCACTGGTGCTGATGCTGTTGCAGGTGCGCAAGGGCCAGAGCATCGAGCAACTGGCGCAGGCCACCGGCATGCGCAGCGATGAGCTGCGCAATGCACTGCAGACCTACAACGCCGCAGCCCGCGGCGATGCCAGCGACCCTTTCGGCAAGTCTGCGCAAAGCCGGCAAGTGCTCGACAAGGGGCCGTTCTATGCCTGCGACATCTCGGTGGGCAACCCGCTGTTTCCGCTGGGCGCGCTGACCCTCGGCGGCCTCAAGGTCGATGAGCACAACGGCGCCGTGCTTGATGGGCAAGGCCAGGCCATCGCTGGCCTGTTCGCGGCGGGCCGTACGGCAATCGGTATCCCTTCGCATTTGTACGTCAGCGGCTTGTCGCTGGCCGATTGTGTGTTTTCCGGACGGCGTGCGGGGCAGGCGGCGGCCGCTGCAGTGGCGCGCAGCACAGTCCACAGCCGTGAGCATCTGATATGAGCCTGGATTATCTGACCCTGCGCGTCACGCGCGTGATTGAAGAAACCGCTGACAGCCGTTCGCTGGAGTTCGAACTACCTGAAGCGCAAATCGCGCATTTTCGCTACCGGCCTGGGCAATTTCTGACCTTGCGTGTGCCCTGCGGTGATGGCTGGTTACCGCGCTGCTACTCGCTGTCCAGCACCCCACTGCTTGATGAGCCGCTGCGGGTGACCATCAAGCGGGTTCGCGACGGGCGCGCCTCGAACTGGCTGTGCGATGCCGTGCAAGCCGGCGATAGCCTGCAGGTGCTGGCCCCGGCCGGTGTCTTCGTGCCGCCGCAGCTGGACACCGACCTGCTGCTGTTCGGTGCCGGCAGCGGGGTAACGCCGATGCTGTCGATCCTGCGCTCGGCGTTGTTGGCCGGTAGCGGGCGGATCTTGCTGGTTTATGCCAACCGCGATGAAGCCTCGGTGATCTTTCGCGAACAGCTCAAGCTGCTGGCCAGCGCCCACCCGCAGCGCTTGCAGGTGATCCACTGGCTGGACTCGGTGCAAGGCATACCGTCGGCCAGCCAGCTGGCCGAGCTGGCACGCCCGTTTGCCCATGCCGAAGCCTTTATCTGTGGGCCCGGGCCGTTCATGGATGCGACGGTCAGCGCGCTGCAGGCCCTCGGCATGCCGGCGGCCAAGGTGCATGTGGAGCGTTTTGTCTCGTTGCCCGAAGAGGGGGCGGTTGCCGTGCCTGTCGCCGTCGACACTGCGCACCCCACCAGCCTGCTTTCGGTACGCCTGGACGGTGAGGAGTTCGAGGTGCCGTGCGCCGAGGGCGAGACCTTGCTCGATGCCATGCGCCGTGCGGGCCTGAGGCCGCCCAGTTCGTGCCTGGTCGGCGCCTGCGCCACCTGCATGTGCACCGTTGAAAGCGGCGCCGTCGAGATGCTGCGCAACGACGCGCTGGAACCCCACGAAATTGACCAGGGCTGGACGCTGGCGTGCCAGTCGCTGGCCCGCAGTGAGCATCTGCGCGTGCTCTTCCCCGAATAACCCGACTGCCGAGTCCGTGACCATGACAGCATGTTCCGTTTCCCCAAGCACCCTGAATACCTGGGACCCGTTGCCCCTCTCGATCCCCGCCCTGCTGTTCGCCAGTGCCGAGCGTTACGCCGGCCGGGCGGCGATCGAGGAGCAGGGTGTTGTTACCGATTACCGTGACCTGCCCGCGCTGGCCCTGCAGGTGTGCCGCAGCTTGATGGCCCTGGGCATCGAAGCGGGTGACCGCGTGGCCATCTGGGCGCCTAACTGCCGCGACTGGGTGATCGCTGCGCTCGGCGTGCATTGCGCCGGCGCGGTGCTGGTCCCGATCAACACGCGTATGAAAGGCGCCGAGGCGGCCGACATCCTGCTGCGCAGCGAGGCCCGTGTGTTGCTGATGCAAGGGCAGTTTCTGGGTGTGGACTACCCGGCAATGCTGCAGCCACTGTGCCCCGTGAGCCTGCAGCAGCGGGTGTTGCTGGGGGCAGCGCAGGCCTGTGCGGGCATAGACCTGGACTGGCCGGCGTTCATTGCCAAAGGCGCTGCGGTCAGTGACTTGCAGGCGCGCCAGCGTGCGGCGGGGGTCGGCCCACGGGACTTGTCCGACCTGTTGTTCACCTCCGGTACCACCGGCAAACCCAAGGGCGTGATGAGCGCCCATGGGCAAACCCTGCGCGCCTTTCACCAGTACGTGAAGGTCATCGGCCTGCTGCCAGGCGACCGCTACCTGATCATCAATCCGTTTTTCCATGCTTTTGGCTACAAGGCCGGCTGGCTGACCTGCCTGCTGGCCGGCGCCACCATCCTGCCGCATGCCGTGTTCGATGCCGAAGCGGTGTTTCAGCGCATTGCCGCCGAGCGCATCAGCGTACTGCCCGGGCCACCGACTCTGTACCTGTCGATGCTGGCGCACCCGCGCCTGGCCCAGACTGACCTGTCGAGCCTGCGCATTGCCGTCACCGGCTCGTCGACCATACCGCCGGTGCTGATCGAGCGCATGCGCCATGAGCTCGGCGTGGCCGTGGTGACCACCGCCTACGGCCTGACCGAATGCGGCGGGTTGGCCACCATCTGCAACCCTGATGACCCGGCAGAAGTGATCGCGGGCACCAGCGGCCGGGCGATCGAGGACACCCAAGTGAGCATCCGCTCGGCGCGCAACGAACCGGTGGCCGCCGGCGAATCGGGGGAGATCTGCCTGCGCGGCTTCCATGTGATGCGCGGCTACTTCAACGACCCCGAGGCCACCGCGCAAGCCATCGACGCTGACGGCTGGCTGCACACCGGTGATATCGGCCACCTCGACGCCAATGGCAACCTGAAGATCACCGACCGGCTCAAGGACATGTTCATCGTCGGGGGCTTCAACTGTTACCCGGCAGAGATCGAGGCCGGCCTGATCGAACACCCGGCCATTGCCCAGGTGGCGGTCATCGGCGTGGCAGATGAGCGCATGGGGGAGGTGGGCTGCGCCTGTGTGGTGCTGCGCCAGGGCCAGCAGCTGGACGCGCCGTCACTCATCGCCTGGGCGCGGGAGCGCATGGCCAACTACAAAGTGCCGCGGCATGTGCGCTTCTTTCAGGCGTTGCCGGTCAATGCATCGAACAAAGTGGTCAAGGGTGAGCTGCGCGACGCAGTGGGTGCCTGAAACGGCAAGGGCGGCGTTGCGCCGCCCTTGCCGTTGGCTTCAACGCCCCTCGAAACGTGCCGGGCGTTTCTCGATGAACGCCTGCATGCCTTCTTGCTGGTCGCGCGAGGCAAACAGCAGGGCATTGGCCTTGCGCTCCAGGGCAAGGCCGGCTTCCAGCGGCGCGTCCATCCCGGCCAGAATCACTTCTTTTATCTGCTCGGCCGCCAAGGGTGGCATCGCGGCGATCACCTCGGCCAGCTTCAGCGCCTGCGCCAGCACCTGGTCATCCTCCACTACCTCGCTGACCAGCCCTGCCACCCAGGCCTCTTCGGCTGTGATCGGCTGCCCGGTCAGCGCCATGCGCATGGCCTTGACCTTGCCCACCGCGCGCACCAGGCGCTGGGTACCGCCGATGCCGGGCATGATGCCGATGCGAATCTCGGGCTGACAAAACCGCGCACTGCGCCCGGCAACGATGATGTCGGCCAGCATCGCCAGCTCGCAGCCACCGCCGTAGGCATAACCACACACCGCTGCAATCACAGGCTTCGGGCAATGCTGGATCGGTGCCCAGACGCGCTCGGTATGGCGCTGGTAGATGTCGATCGGCCCCACCCCCGCCAGGCTGTTGATGTCGCCACCGGCGGCGAACACCGTGTCGCCGCCGGTCAACACGATACAGCGCACCTCGCTGTTGTTGGCCAGCTCGCTGAAGTACTGCGACAGCAATGCCTGCAACGCCAGGCTCAGGGCATTGGTGGCGTGCGGGCGGTTGAGCCGCACCAGGGCGACGCCTTGGGCCGGGTACTCCAGCAGTACCGGCGCGGTCAGTGAGTCAGACATGGTCAACCTCAGGCAGAAGGCGCCAGCGGGCGGGCGCCGTTGCGCGGATTGTTGCGATCACGCCCCCGGTTTTCATCGTCCGTTCAGACGACGAGGGCGGCGCGCATTGCCCTTAGAGTGAAGCTCAATACAGGCTGAGGAATACGCCATGAGCAGTCACGCGGGGCTGGATTACATAGGCAAGGTGGTGTTGGTCACCGGGGGTACCAAAGGCATCGGCGCAGGCATTGCCCGCAGCTTTCTGGCGGCCGGCGCCAAGGTGGTCGTGTGTGGCCGCACAGCGCCCGAGCAACTGCCCCGCGTGGGGCACGCCCAGGCCGATTTCATCGCCGCCGACGTGCGCGACCTGGCCGCGCTGCAAGGCCTGTTCGACACCCTGCGCAAGGACTACGGGCGCCTGGATGTGCTGATCAACAACGCCGGCGGCAGCCCGTCGGCAGAGGCCGCCAGTGCCTCGCCACGGTTTCATGAGGGGGTGATCCGCCTCAACCTGATTGCCCCGTTGAACGTTGCCCAGCAGGCCAACCTGTTGATGCAGGCGCAGGCCGACGGCGGCTGCATCGTCTTCATCGGCAGCATCAGCGGCTTGCGCGCATCCCCAGGCACGGCCGCCTACGGTGCCGCCAAGGCCGGTGTATTGGCCCTGGTGCAGTCGCTGGCTGCGGAATGGGCACCCAAGGTGCGCGTGGTGGCGGTCAGCCCGGGCCTGGTACGCACCGAGCTTGCCCACCTGCATTACGGCGACGATGCCGGTATCGCGGCGGTCAGTGCCGGCATCCCGGCGGGGCGCATGGCCTCGCCCGAAGACATCGGCAACGCCTGCTTGTACATCGCATCCCCCCTGGCCGGTTACGCCAGCGGTTGCAACCTGTTGCTGCACGGGGGCGGCGAGCGCCCGGCTTATCTCGGCGTGGCGCAGGTCGCGCCGCACTGATCGACCCACGTCGGCGTTGCAGTCGCGGGCGCCGCTTAGAACACGCAGGAGACGAACTTGGCTGATCCACAATTGCTATCCGAAGTGCGCGCCCTGATCGGCCGCCAATACGGGCGTGTCAATGCCTGGGACGAGGTCAACGCGCCGATGATTCGCCAGTGGTGCGAAGTCATCGGCCTGGACAACCCGCTCTACACCGACCCTGTGGCTGCAGCCAACAGCTGCAACGACGGCATTGTCGCACCGCCGCCCATGCTGCAGATCTGGTGCATGGAAGGCTTCCACATCAACAACTATGCCCCAGGTTCGACTGCCGAAAACCCTTATGAGGTGCTCGGCCTGATCGAGCGTTATGGCTACCCCTCGGTGGTGGCGGTGAACTCCGAGCTGACCTTCGAGCGCAACCTGCGCCTGGGCGAGAAGCTCTACTACACCACGCGCCTGGAATCGGTCGGCGATGAGAAAACCACCGGCCTGGGCACCGGTTTTTTTGTCACCTTGATCATGGACTACTACGCACAACAGGCCAGCGGTGACGAGAAAGTCGGCGAACTGCTGTTCCGGGTGTTCAAGTTCCGCCCAGCCCAGGCGCACACGCCCGACAAGCCCGCCCAAGCGGAGCCGGTGCTGGCCAAGCGGCCGAAGCCTGGGGTCAGCGATGACACCCGGTACTTCTGGGACGGCTGCAAGCAAGGCCAGTTGCTGATCCAGCGTTGTACCCAGTGCTCGACCTTGCGCCACCCGCCAGCGCCGGTCTGTATCGCCTGTCACAGCTTCGAATGGGACACCCTGGCGGCCAGCGGCAAGGGGCAGCTGTATTCCTTCGTGATCATGCACTACCCCGAGGTGGCGCCGTTCGACCACCCCAACCCGATCGGTCTGATCGAGCTGGACGAAGGCGTGCGCCTGATCGCCGGCCTGGTCGGGGTCGCGCGTGAAGACCTGCGCATCGGTCAGCGTGTGCAGGTCGAGTTCCAGACCTTCGACGACGACCTGGCGTTGCCGTTGTTCCGGCTACTGGCAGAGTAGGGGGCAGCATGGATTTCGAACTCAATGAAGACCAGCGCGCCATTGCCGAAATGGCGGGCAGCCTGATGAGCGATTACTGCACCGACGAGTGTTTGCGCGACTGGGACCTGTCGGGGCAGCCCTACATGCAAGCGCTGTGGGCAAGCTGTGTCGAAACCGGCCTGCACGCACTGGCCATACCGGAGGCTGCCGGCGGCAGTGGCCTGGGCATGACCGAGTTGATCCAGGTGCTCGATGCCCAGGGCGGTGCCTTGGCGCAGGTGCCGCTGTGGCGGCATCAGCTGGCGGCGGCCACCCTGGCTGAATTCGGCGGTGCGGCCCTGGCGCCTTGGGTAGCGCAAGCGGCGACGGCCAGCAGTTTGCTGAGCCTGACCCTCGACGGCCTGAGCAACGTGCGCGGTATCGAGCTGCTGGCGACGGCTGACGGGCCTGACTGGCAGCTGAGCGGGCGCGTTGCAGCGCTGCCGCTGGCCGAACAATCGGCGGCAGCGCTGGTGCCGGCGCGGGTGCTGGGGCAGCCGCGGCTGGTGTTGCTGGACCTGGCTCAAGCCGGTATCTGCAAGGTGCCTGGGGTGATGACCCATGGCGAAGCGCACGCTGAATTACACCTGCAGGGCGTGCGCATCAACGCCAGCCAGGTGCTGCCCGAAGCGGCCCTGGGTTGGCTGGCGCCGCGTGCGATTGCTGCATTGGCCGCATTGCAACTGGGCGTCAGCGCCGAGCAGGTGCACCGCACGGTGGCCTACATCAGCGAGCGCCAGCAGTTCGACCGCGCCATTGGCAGCTTCCAGGCAGTGCAAATGAGCATGGCCGACACCCATGTGCAGCTGGAGGTGCTGCGCAGCGCGCTCTGGCAGCTGTGCTACCGCCTCGACGCGGGCCTGCCGGCCCCCAGCGAGGCCTTGGCCACGGCGTACCTGGCGTGTGAGGCCGGGCACCGTATCGGCCACACCGCACAACACGTGCATGGCGGCATCGGGGTTGACCTGACGTACCCGATTCACCGGTTCCTGTACTGGAGCCGCGCCCTGAGCAGTGCTTTGGGAGGGTCGTCGGCGATCCTGGAGCAGCTTGGCGACTGGCTGAACGAAAACGACACCTTGGGATGGAAATATGACCTCGAAGAACACCAAGCGCTTTGACGACGTGCAGCCCGGCGAACGACTGCCGGAGCTGACGATCCCGATCACCGTCGGCCTGATTGCCGGCGGGGCGATTGCCACCCGTGACTACTTCCCGGGCCATCACGACCTGGAGGCGGCGCGGGCGCTGGGCTCACCGCATATTTTCATGAACATCCTCACCACCAATGGCCTGGTGCAACGCTTCATCGAGCAGTGGACCGGCCCCGAAGTGCAGTTTCGTGCCCTGAAAATCAAGTTGGGGGCACCGAACTACCCCGGGGACAGCATGACCTTCAGTGGTGAAGTGACGCATCAGGATGTCGCGACGCGCAGCCTGGAAGTGACCCTCCGGGGCAAGAACTCCATGGGCAATCACGTGACCGGCACGGTCGCGCTGGTTCTGCCTTAATTCGCGGGGACAACACAGATGATGCATTCGTCGATTTCCGGGCGCGCCGCCATTGTCGGCTTGGGCGCGACCGAGTTTTCCAAGCACTCCGGGCGCACCGAGCTGCGCCTTGCCATGGAAGCCACATTGGCCGCGCTCAAGGACGCGGGTATCGACCCCAGCGAAGTGGAGGGTTTCAGCTCCTACTCGGTGGACAAGGTGCCCGAGTACGAGATTGCACGCTTGCTGGGCTGCAAGGACGTCAAGTTCTTCTCCCAGGTGCCGCACGGCGGCGGTGCGGCATGCGGGCCGGTGATGCACGCGGCGATGGCCGTGGCCACCGGTGTGGCCAAGGTGGTGGTGGTGTACCGGGCGATGAACGAGCGCTCCTGGTACCGCTTTGGCACCGGCAACTATGGCTTCGCCTCGACGCCGACCTTCGAGAACGTCAATTACGGCTGGTACATGCCGCATGGCTTCCATACCCCGGCGGCTTGGGTGGGGATGTTCGCGCAACGCTACATGCACACTTACGGCGCCACCTCCGAAGACTTCGGCCGGGTGGCGGTGGCCGTGCGCGATTTTGCCGCCAGCAACCCCCAGGCGTTCTTCTACGGCAAGCCGATTACCCTGGAAGAGCATCAGGCCTCGCGCTGGATCTGCGAGCCCCTGCACCTGCTCGATTGCTGCCAGGAGTCCGATGGGGCGGTGGCGATGGTCATCACCTCGGCCGAGCGTGCCCGTGATCTGAAGCAAAAACCGGTGATCATCAAGGCCGGCGCCCAGGGCATCAGTGCTGGCCAGCAAGTGATGACCTCGTATTACCGCGACGACATTACCGGCCTGCCCGAGATGGGCGTGGTTGCCAAGGCGCTGTACGGCCAGTCGGGGCTGGGCCCGGACGCGTTTCAGACGGCAATCATCTACGACCACTTCACCCCCTTCGTGCTGCCGCAGCTGGAAGAGTTCGGCTTTGTCGAACGCGGGGAGGCGAAGGCGTTCATCCGCGCCGGCCACCAT
Organism: Pseudomonas sp. 39004; assembly: GCF_028682155.1. Taxonomy (NCBI): domain Bacteria; kingdom Pseudomonadati; phylum Pseudomonadota; class Gammaproteobacteria; order Pseudomonadales; family Pseudomonadaceae; genus Pseudomonas; species Pseudomonas sp. 39004. Next base: position 4,513 of record NZ_JANIAG010000125.1, on the reverse strand, counting down.
GCCCGTGGTGGCAAGCTGCCGATCAATACCCATGGCGGCCAGTTGGGCGAGGCCTACATCCACGGCATGAATGGCATTGCCGAAGCGGTACGCCAGGTGCGCGGTACGGCCGTGAACCAGGTGGCCGATGTAGAAAACGTGCTGGTCACCGCCGGTACCGGCGTGCCCACCAGCGGCCTGATTCTCGGCGCGGTTTGAGGAGTGCCCCCATGTTCGTCGACCTTACCCCCGAGCAGCGAGCGCTGCGCCTGAAGGTTCGGGATTATTTCCAGAACCTGATGACCCCCGAACTGCGCCAGCAGATGCGCGGCACCGAAGGCGGCGAGCTGTTTCGCCGCACCATCGCGCAGATCGGCCGTGACGGCTGGCTCGCCGTAGGCTGGCCAAAAGCCTATGGCGGCCAGGGCTACGCGGCCACCGAGCAGTTGATATTCTTCGAAGAGGCCAATATTGCCGGTGCGCCGCTGCCGTTCGTGACCATCAGCACGGTCGGACCGGCCTTGATGGCCCATGGCTCGGCGCTGCAGAAAGAGAAGTTTCTGCCCGGTATCGCCGCCGGTGAAATCAACTTTGCCATCGGTTACTCCGAAGCCAGCGCCGGCAGCGACCTGGCGGTGCTGAAAACCAGCGCGCGTGAAGATGCCGAGGGTTTTCTGGTCAATGGCAGCAAGCTTTGGACATCCGGCGCCGACTCGGCCGATTACATCTGGCTGGCGGCCCGTACCGACCCCGAACGGCCGCGCCACAGGGGCATATCGATCCTGATTCTGGACACCCAGGCCGAGGGCTTTTCCAGCACGCTGATCCCAACCTCGGGAAACCCCACGGCGGCCACGTATTACGATAACGTACGGGTCCCCCGGGAGATGCTGGTGGGCGAGCTGCACGGTGGCTGGAAGCTGATCACCGCGCAGCTCAATCACGAGCGCCTGGGCCTGGGCGCCTGGTCGGACAAAGTGGTCAGCCTGTTCAGCCGGGTGTACCTGTGGGCGCGTTGCGCCGACGAGCAGGGCCAGCGTGCCACCGACCATGCCTGGGTACGGCGTGATCTGGCAGAGTGCTATGCCAGGCTTGAGGCCATGCGCCTGATCAACTTCCGCATCGCCGCCGACCTTGAGCGCGACCGGGTTGATGTCGCGCTCGCGTCGACCACCAAAGTTTATGGCTCGGAGTCGGCTATCGAAATCCTGCGCAAGTTGTCGGCCATCGTCGGTGCCAGTGGCTTGACCCGTGCAGGCTCAGCGGCCGCCTACCTGCTGGGTGAGCTGGAGTATGAAGTACGGGCTTCGGTGAACCTGACCTTTGGCGGTGGCACCAATGAAATCCAGCGCGAGTTGATCGCCCAGTTTGGTCTGGGCATGCCACGCGCGCAGCGTTGAACCACCGCCAAATGAATAACAATAACGTCCCTGCAAGGTGAACGAATGAGCGCAATCGAGCAATTCAGGCAAGCGACGCGTGACTGGCTGGAGGCCAATTGCCCCGCGTCGCTGCGCACGCCTACCCCCGACGGGGAGATCGTCTGGGGCGGCCGTCAGGTGGACTTCCCGAGCGACGATGCCCGCGTGTGGTTCGAGCGCATGCGCGACAAAGGTTGGTTTTGCCCACAATGGCCCGTCGAGTACGGCGGCGCAGGCCTGAGTGCCGAGTACAACGCCGTGCTCGAAAGCGAACTGCGCAGGCTCAAGTGCCGGCCGGCGCAAATCAACCTGGGTATCTGGATGCTCGGCCCGGTGCTGCTGGAATTTGCCAGCGAGGCACAGAAGCAGGCGCTGCTGCCGCCGATGTGCCGCGGCGAAGTGCGCTGGTGCCAGGGCTTTTCCGAACCCAATGCCGGCTCCGACCTTGCCAGCCTGAAAACCTCGGCCATCGCCGAGGGCGATGACTTCGTGATCAATGGCACCAAGATCTGGACCTCCTACGGCGACAAATCCGACTGGATGTATGCGCTGGTGCGCACCGACCCCAAGGCGCCGAAGCACCAGGGTATCAGCCTGATCGTGCTGGACATGACAAGCCCCGGGGTGAGCGTAGCGCCGATCGACCTGATCAGCGGCAAGTCGGCGTTCTGCCAGGTGTTCTTCGACAATGTCCGGGTGCCGCGAAGCCAGCTGATCGGCCCGCTCAACGGCGGCTGGGACCTGGGCAAGCGCTTGTTGCAGCACGAGCGCAAGGCCATGTCCAAGTTCGGCGAGTTCAGCCTGCCAACGCATTTCCACCTGCTGCCGCTGATCGAGCAATACCTGCCCGCCAGCCAGGCACCCGCCGACCAGGCGTTGCGCGCCCGTGCCCAGGCCTGTGCGATGAACGAGCACGCCTACAACCTGACCGTGCAGCGCATGGGCGAGGAGGGGCGGGCCGGCAGGGACACCAGCGCGCTGATGGCAATCATGAAGCTGGTGCATACCGAGCAGGAGCGCGACAAGTTCGAGGTGCTGCTCGACGCCCTCGGCTATCGCGCGCTGGGTGTTGCCGATCAGCCGTTCAGTGCCCAGGAACTGGCGATTACTCGCGGCTGGCTCAACAGCTATGCCTTGACCATCTCTGGCGGCTCGTCGGAAGTGCAGTTGAATGTGATCGCCAAGCGGGTCTTGAACCTGCCAAGCGCCTAAGGGGAGTTTGACCATGAGTCTGGTGTATAGCGATGAGCAACGCCTGTTGGCCGACAGTGCCCATGAGTTTCTGGCGGCGCGCAGCCCGGTAGCGGCGCAGCGCCAGCTGCGAGACCTGGCACAGCCGTCGGGGTATGACCGGCAGGTGTGGCAAGAGGCTGTTGGCCTAGGTTGGACTGCCATACCGTTTCCCGAGGCCCTGGGTGGGCTGGATTTTGGTTGCATGGGCCTGGGGCCGATTTTCGAAGCCATTGGCAAGAACCTCTCGGCGTCGCCGTTGTTGTCCAGCGTGGTGCTGGGGGGCTCGCTACTGCACTTGGCGGGCTCACCTGCGCAGCAGGACCCGTGGCTGACGGCGCTGATCAGCGGTGAGCGGCGCCTGGCCCTGGCGCTGGATGAAAAGCCGCGGCACGACCCGGCCCACACCGCACTGGCGGCGACGGCCGTGCCGGGCGGTTACCGCCTGGATGGCGAGAAGTATTTCGTGATTGACGGCCTTGGCGCGGATGCCTACCTGGTGGCGGCCCGTACGGCCGGGCAGGCCGGGGAAGAGCAGGGGGTCAGTCTGTTCCTGGTGCCGGCCGACACGCCGGGGCTGCAGGCCAATGCGCTGTCGTTGATCGATTCACGCAACTGCGCGTGGCTGCGCCTGAATGCCGTGCAGCTTTGCGAGGATGCCTTGCTCGGCAGCGCAGGCGCGGCCTGGGCAGCGCTGGACGAAGCCCTCGACCGCGGCCGGGTGTGCCTGGCGGCAGAAATGCTTGGCGCTGCCGAGCAGCTGTTTGCCATGACCCTGGAATACCTCAAGACCCGCGTGCAGTTCGATGTGCCGATCGGTTCGTTCCAGGCCCTGCAGCACCGGGCGGCACGCTTGTACGTGGAGTTGCAGCTGGCCCGCAGCGCGGTGATGGCCGGGTTGTCGGCACTGGATGACGGCACGCTGAGCGCCAGCGAACGTGGCCGCCTGGTCAGCCTGGCCAAATGGAAGGCCGGTGAAACCGCGGCGCAGGTCAGCAATGAAGCGGTGCAGATGCATGGCGGCATCGGCGTCACCGACGAGCTGGACGTCGGCCTGTACCTCAAGCGCATTCGGGTGGCTCAGGCCTGCCTGGGTGACAGTGACTTTCAGTGCGCGCGCTATGGCGCCCTCAAGTCTTTGGAGAAGTGAACAATGAACCTGCAACAGTGGCGTACCACCTGGCAGCAGTTGATTGGCCCAGGCTCGCCGTACGAGGTGGTGTCTGCGGCCGAGGGTGGGGTACGGTATTTTCGCTATGCGGCCGCGAACCTGCTTGAGGCCATCGATATCGGCCGTGCGCACGGCGAGCGTGAGTTTCTGGTATGGGAGCAGCAGCGCCTGACCTTCACCGCGTTCTTTGACCAGGCCGACCGGCTGGCCGCGCAACTGGTGCAGCGCTTTGCGGTGCGCCCAGGTGATCGGGTAGCCATCGCCATGCGCAACCAGCCGGCGTGGCTGGTGGCGTTCGTCGCCATCCAGCGCTGTGGGGCGGTGTGTGTACCGCTCAACAGCTGGGGGCTGCGTGACGAGTTGTTCCATGGCCTGCAGGACAGCGGCGCCCAGGTGCTGGTGTGCGACGAACAGCGCCAGCAGCTGTTGGCAGGCGACCTGCTCGAAGAGCGGCTACTCAGTATTGTGGTCGGCATGCCGCCGGGGCAACCGTTGCCGGCCAACTGCCAGCGTTTCGAGGCGCTGATCGAGGCCCCCGCGCTGAGCTTGCCAGCGATCACCATCGCCCTGGATGACCCTGCGCTGATCCTCTACACCTCTGGTACCACCAGCCGCGCCAAAGGTGTGCTTTCCAGTCACCGGGCCATTTGCCAGGCATTGGCAGCGCTGGAGTTTCAGGCCGCGTTCTGCGCCATGAGCTCGCCCGAGCGGA
>NZ_JANIAG010000124.1:0-17011 GCF_028682155.1 Pseudomonas sp. 39004 | reverse complement strand
AAGACCTGCTGCCGGTCATCAGCTTCAATGCCAAGGCCAGCAAGGAAGACCAGAAGAAACACAACGACTTCGTCACCCGGATGGTGGAGCGTGGTTACACCGACAAGCAGGTGCGCTTGCTGTCGGAATGGTACCTGCGGGTCAGGAAATCGCAATAAAGCGGCAAGCTTCTAGCCGCAAGCTGCAAGCTGCCCGGCGTCGGCGCTTCTGTCTACGCCACAGCTTGCAGCCGCGGTGGCTGCTCTTTCTTGCAGCTTGAAGCTCGTGGCTTGCAGCTGCATCCAGTCACCGGAGGGACCATGAGCTACGTAATCGACCGACGCCTGAACGGCAAGAACAAGAGCACGGTCAACCGCCAGCGTTTTCTGCGGCGTTACCGTGAGCACATCAAAAAGGCCGTCGAAGAGGCCGTGAGCCGCCGTTCCATCATGGACATGGAGCATGGCGAGCAGATCAGCATTCCGGGACGGGACATCGATGAACCGGTGTTGCACCACGGTCGTGGCGGCAAGCAGACCATCGTGCACCCTGGCAACAAGGAATTCACCGCCGGCGAACACATCCCCAGGCCCCAAGGTGGTGGCGGCGGCGGTGGCCGCGGCAAGGCCGGCAATTCTGGCGAGGGCATGGATGAATTCGTCTTCCAGATCACCCAGGAAGAGTTTCTCGAATTCATGTTCGAAGACCTCGAACTGCCCAACCTGGTCAAGCGCCACCTGACCGGTGCCGACACCTTCAAGACCGTACGTGCCGGTATTGCCAACGAAGGCAACCCATCACGCATCAACATCGTTCGCACCCTGCGTTCGGCCCATGCCCGGCGTATTGCCCTGACCGGCAGCAGCCGTGCCTTGTTGCGCGAAGCGCAGAAAGAACTCGACCGCCTGAAGGTCGAGGAACCTGACAACTTCACCGACATCCAGGAAGTCGAGCAAGAAATCGAACGGCTCAAGGCGCGCATCAACCGCCTGCCCTTCCTCGACACCTTCGACCTCAAGTACAACCTGCTGGTCAAGCAGCCCAACCCCAGTTCGAAAGCCGTGATGTTCTGCCTGATGGACGTTTCCGGCTCCATGACCCAGGCCACCAAGGACATCGCCAAGCGCTTCTTCATCCTCCTGTACCTGTTCCTCAAGCGTAATTACGACCGCATCGAAGTGGTCTTCATCCGCCATCACACCAGTGCGCGGGAAGTGGACGAGGAAGAGTTCTTCTATTCGCGGGAGACCGGCGGCACCATCGTCTCCAGCGCGCTCAAGCTGATGCAGGAAATCATGGCCGAACGCTACCCGGCCAGCGACTGGAACATCTATGCCGCCCAGGCTTCCGACGGCGACAACTGGAACGACGACTCGCCGATCTGCCGCGAGATCCTCTCCAAGCAGATCATGCCGCACGTGCAGTACTACACTTACGTCGAGATCACCCCCCGTGAGCATCAGGCGCTGTGGTACGAGTACGAGCGAATCGGCGAAGGCTTCCCCGACACGTTCGCCCAGCAGCAGTTGGTATCGGCCGGCGACATCTACCCGGTCTTCCGTGAACTCTTCCAGCGCAGGTTAGCCACATGACCGCCAGAGCTCAGAAACGCCAACCTATTTCCACCGGGTCCGAATGGACATTCGACCTGATCCAGACCTACGACCGGGAAATCAGCCGCCTGGCCGAGCGTTATGCCCTGGACACCTATCCCAACCAGATCGAAGTGATCACCGCCGAGCAGATGATGGATGCCTACGCCTCGGTAGGCATGCCGCTGGGCTACCATCACTGGTCCTATGGCAAGCAGTTCCTCAGTACCGAAAAGTCCTACAGTAGGGGCCAGATGGGCCTGGCGTACGAGATCGTGATCAACTCCGACCCGTGCATTGCCTACCTGATGGAAGAAAACACCATGTGCATGCAGGCACTGGTGATCGCCCATGCCTGTTATGGCCACAACAGCTTTTTCAAGGGCAACTACCTGTTCCGCACCTGGACCGATGCCAGTTCGATCATCGACTACCTGGTGTTTGCCAAGCAGTACATCGCCCAGTGTGAAGAGCGCCACGGCATCGATGCCGTCGAAGACCTCATCGACTCCTGCCACGCGCTGATGAACTATGGTGTCGACCGCTACAAGCGCCCCTACCCCATTTCTGCCGAGGAGGAGCGGCGCCGGCAGAAGGAGCGTGAAGAGCACCTGCAACGGCAGATCAACGACCTGTGGCGCACCATTCCCAAGGGCGCGGAGAAAGGTGGCGAGCGTGATGATGCGCGCTTCCCCGCCGAACCTCAGGAAAACATCCTGTACTTCATCGAAAAGCACGCACCCCTGCTCGAACCCTGGCAGCGCGAAGTGGTGCGCATCGTGCGCAAGATAGCGCAGTACTTCTATCCGCAGCGCCAGACCCAGGTGATGAACGAAGGGTGGGCCACCTTCTGGCACTACACGCTGATGAACGACCTGTACGACGAGGGCCTGGTCACCGACGGTTTCATCATGGAGTTCCTGCAGTCGCACACCAGCGTGGTGTTCCAACCAGGTTTCGACAGCCCGTACTACAACGGCATCAACCCCTATGCGCTCGGCTTTGCGATGTACACCGACATCCGCCGCATTTGCGAAAACCCGACCGAAGAAGATCGCCACTGGTTCCCCGACATTGCCGGCAGCGACTGGCTCTCGACCATCAAGTTCGCCATGAGCAGCTTCAAGGACGAGAGCTTCATCCTGCAGTACCTGTCGCCCAAGGTGATCCGCGACCTCAAGCTGTTCAGCATTCTCGACGACGACCAGCGTGATGACCTGCTGGTACCCGCTATCCATGACGAGGCAGGGTACCGGTTCATTCGCGAACAACTGGCGGCCCAATACAACCTGGGCAACCGTGAACCCAACGTACAGATCTGGAGCATCGACCGCCGCGGCGACCGCTCGCTGACCCTGCGCCACCAACAACACAATCGCAAACCGCTGGGCGACTCGACCGAGGAAGTGCTCAAGCACCTGCACCGCCTGTGGGGCTTCGACATTCACCTGGAGACCGTACAAGGCGACCAGGTCATGAAGACCCATCACATGCCTCCGCGCGGCGAGCACGGCGAAAGCGCCGACTATGGCCGCATGGACCTTGCCGTCATCCACCACCTCTAGCAGCGACGCCCCTCCATAACTGCCAACAGGTTATCCTGTGGGCAGTTATGGAGGCTGTACATGCACATCTACAAAGTTGGCGGCGCCGTGCGCGACCGCTTGCTCGGGCGCCCCGTCAGCGACATCGACTGGCTGGTGGTTGGCGCTACCGTCGAACAGATGCAGGCCCTGGGCTACCGCCCGGTAGGCGCTGATTTCCCGGTGTTCATCCACCCCCGAAGCGGTGAGGAATACGCCCTGGCGCGCACCGAGCGCAAAAGTGGCCGTGGCTATGGCGGGTTTACCTTCCATGCCAGCCCCGATGTCACCCTCGAAGAAGACCTGATCCGCCGCGACCTGACCATCAATGCGATGGCGGAGGACGACGACGGCACGCTTTACGACCCCTATCACGGCAAAGAGGACCTCGACAGGCGCCTTTTACGCCACGTGTCCCCCGCGTTCGCCGAAGACCCCCTGCGGGTACTCAGGGTTGCCCGCTTTGCCGCACGCTACGCGCCACTGGGCTTCAAGGTGGCTGACGAAACCCTGGCGCTGATGCGTCAGATCAGTGCCTCTGGCGAACTGCAGGCGCTCACCGCCGAACGCAGCTGGAAAGAGATCGAGCGCGCGCTGATGGAGCCGCAACCCCAGGTGTTCTTCGAGGTCTTGCGCGCTTGCGATGCCTTGCAGGCACTGTTGCCAGAGCTTGAGGATAGCCCCCACGCCTTGGCGGGCCTGGAGCAGGCCGCGCAGCATGATCAACCACTGCATGTGCGCTGGGCTTGCCTGCTGCGCGAGCTGCAGCCAGCAACGATCAAGGCGGTCAGCCAGCGCTTCAAGGCGCCGCGAGACTGCCAGGAGCTGGCCATGCTGGTGGGTGAGTGCCTGTCTCAATGCAACCAGGCCCTTGAGTTGCCGCCCACGGCGTTGCTGGAGCTGTTGCAGAAGTTCGATGTGTATCGGCGGCCACAGCGCTTCGACGACTTCATCAGCGCCTGCGAGATGGATGCGCGCGCGCGGCAGGGCAATCTGGCTTATCCACAGGCTGACTACCTGCGAGGGGCAGCGGCTGCGGCAAGGGCTGTGGATGTGAAGCCGCTGGTGCAGGCTGGGCTGACCGGGCAGGCGTTGGGCGAGTCGCTTAAAGGTGAGCGATTAAAGGCGCTGGCGGCCTACAAAAGCGCTGCAGAAGGCTGATTTCACGATTTGCCGGGCACCGCGAAGAGGCCCGGCCAGGCACCGAAAGGGATAGGCTCAGGCCGGCGTCAGCTGCAACCCTCGCCACTCGAAGGCGACCGGGGCCAGCACCTGATCAATCCGCGCCTCCTGCCACACCTGCGCCATGGGCTTGCCCACCCCAGGGTGCACCAGCTCGGGCGCCAAGAGCGACAATGGCCACAACACGAACGCGTTTTTCAGGATCTCGGCCCGCGGCAGCACCAACCCATCGAACGTGCCGTGCAGGTCGTCATACATCAACACGTCGATATCCAGCGGCAGCCCTTTGCGCTCGGGCGCGTAGCGGCCGTTGTCGGCTTCGATGAACTTGAGCCGGCGGTCCAGCTCCATCAGTGGCAGGTCGGTCTTGCCGGTCACCACGAAGTTGATGAACGGGCCACTCTTGATGCCCACCGCCTGGCTCTCGAACGCCGGCGAACAACGCATGTCGGTGAGGATCCCCGCCAAGGCATCAAGCCCCGCGCACAGGTGCACCTCGCGGTCGATGTTGCTGCCCAGGCCCAGGTAAACCGTGTTCAGAGACATCCGCGCTCGATCTCCACGCCAACACCGCCACGGGCAGCGGGGACCGCGCCTGGCTTGGTCAGTTTCAGCCGCACCCACGGGATCTGGAATTCTTCCATCAGCACCGCGACCAGGCGCTCGGCGAAGGTTTCCACCAGTTCGAAGCGCGCCTGCTCGGAAAATGCCTGGATACGCGCCGAAACACTGGCGTAGTCCAGCGCCAGGCTGAGATCGTCGCCGGCCGCTGCCGGGCGGTTATCCCAGGCGAAACTCAGGTCCAGGCGCAAGCACTGGCGAATATCCCGCTCCCAGTCATAGGCACCGATGACGGTATCGACTTCCAGGCCTTCGATGAACACTCTGTCCAAGCACTTCTCTCCACAGCACGACAAGGGCGACTGGCGCCGTTAGAATCAGGGCGTCCTCGCCCGGAATAGTTAGCATGTTTTGGTTATTGGCGCTGCTCGCCTACCTGCTCGGCTCGCTGTCCTTCGCCATCGTCCTCAGCCGCCTGTTCGGTAGCCCGGACCCCCGTTCCAGCGGTTCGGGCAATGCCGGGGCCACCAACATGCTACGCCTGGCAGGCCGCAAGCTGGCGATCCTGACCCTGCTTGGCGACCTGTGCAAGGGCTTGTTGCCAGTATTGCTCGCCCGCCTTGCCGGGCTCGACCTGCACGCGCAGGCCTGGGTTGGCGTATGCGCGGTGCTGGGCCACCTGTTCCCGCTGTACTTTCGCTTCCGGGGCGGCAAGGGTGTGGCGACTGCCGCCGGCATGCTCATGGCCCTGTACTTCCCGGCCGCACTGCTGGCCATCGCCGCCTGGCTGCTGACCTTCTACCTCACCCGCACCAGCTCGCTGGCGGCGCTGATCGCCACGCCGCTGACCCTGCCCCTGCTCGCTTGGCGCGAGCCAGAGGCCTTGCTACCGATCAGCGTACTCACGGTGCTGATCGTCTGGCGTCATCGCAACAACCTGCGCGACCTGTTCGCCGGGCGCGAACGCCACTTCTGACACCTGTCAGACCGGCGGCAACTGCTCCATCGGCCAACGTGCCTGCACACTGATCGCCAGGTCCTGATGCTGCCCGGCCAACAGGCGCTGGCAGCCGGCATAGGCGATCATGGCGCCGTTGTCGGTGCAGAACTGCGGGCGCGCGTAGTACACGTTGCCCTTCATGCTGGCCAGCATGTCCTCGAGGGACGCGCGCAAAGCCTTGTTGGCGCTGACGCCACCGGCGATCACCAGCCGCTTCAGGCCAGTCTGCTTCAGGGCCCGCTTGCACTTGATGGTCAAAGTCTCTACCACCGCCTGCTGGAATGCCAGGGACACGTCGCAACGGGTTTGCTCACCGTCGTCGCCAGCATCGCGGCATTGCTGCCAGGTGTTCAGGGCGAACGTCTTGAGGCCGCTGAAACTGAATTCCAGGCCTGGGCGATCGGTCATCGGCCGCGGGAAGACAAAGCGCCCTGGTACGCCCTGCTCGGCCAGCCGGGCGATTTCAGGGCCGCCTGGGTAGTTCAGGCCGATCAGCTTGGCGGTCTTGTCGAAGGCCTCACCGGCCGCGTCATCCAGGCTCTCGCCCAACAGTTGGTAATGGCCGATGCCATCGACCCGTACCAGCTGGGTATGGCCGCCCGATACCAACAAAGCGACGAACGGAAATTCGGGTGGGGTTTCTTCCAGCATGGGCGCCAGAAGATGGCCTTCCATGTGGTGCACACCAATGGCCGGAATGTCCCAGGCAAACGCCAGCGCCTGGGCGCAGGAAGCCCCGACCAGCAGCGCGCCGACCAGCCCAGGACCCGCGGTGTAGGCGATGGCGTCGATCTCGGTGGCCACGCAGCCAGCCTCGTCCAGCACCTGGCGGATCAGCGGCAGCATGCGCTTGACGTGATCGCGTGAGGCAAGCTCGGGGACCACACCGCCGAACACGCGGTGCAGGTCGATCTGGCTGAACAGCGCGTCGGCCAACAAGCCGCGTTCGCTGTCATATAATGCGACGCCAGTTTCGTCGCAGGATGTTTCCAATCCCAGTACTAGCATGGGTTCGTCCCTTGTGGGGGCTGAATTCGAAGCCGCGCATGATAGTCGCCGTGTCGGGTGCCGACCAGCGGTTTTCGATCAGAGGCTTTGCATTCCGGCCAGCTAAGGGTTAACATCCGCAACCCTTGAAAACCGACGTTCTCCAGCACACCTTTGTTTTGCCAGGAGCACGTCTACCCCGGTAATGAATTAAGGTAGCCCTGGATGCCAGCCGTCAAAGTTAAAGAGAACGAACCCTTCGACGTAGCTCTGCGTCGTTTCAAGCGCTCCTGCGAAAAAGCCGGTGTACTGGCTGAAGTTCGTAGCCGCGAATTTTACGAGAAGCCGACCGCAGAGCGTAAGCGTAAAGCAGCTGCAGCTGTTAAGCGTCACGCCAAGAAAGTTCAGCGCGAACAGCGCCGCGCCGTTCGTCTGTACTAATACAGACGTTCTACGCAAAGCTTCTGCCCTGCCCGGCTCACCGCCGGGCCGATGGCAGCGGTTGCTACACAATTGCTTCAAACTTGGGCAGCTAGCTCAAGGCCCCTACGCACTCGCGTCATGCGAACTGCAGCAGGGCAACCTGCCTGAAACGTCAGAGCTGGTCCTTGACCAGGCGTGCACGTCCTGTCTGACGAGCCTTCATTGGCTGGCGACGAGCACATACCTCCCTCGCACTTCCCCTTGCAGCATTCGCCCCAACCGGCGCGTGAGCGATTAGACTTGCCAGTTGCCAGATGACGAGACTGCCATGGCCGGGCTGATTCCCCAGAGCTTCATTGACGACCTTATCAACCGCCTCGACATTGTCGACGTGGTGAGTTCGCGCGTCCAGCTGAAAAAAACCGGCAAGAACTACTCCGCCTGCTGCCCGTTCCACAAGGAAAAAACCCCTTCCTTCACGGTCAGCCCCGACAAGCAGTTCTACTACTGCTTCGGCTGCGGCGCCGGCGGCAACGCCCTTGGCTTCGTCATGGACCACGACAACCTGGACTTCCCCCTGGCAGTCGAGGAACTGGCCCGTGCCGCCGGCATGGAAGTGCCACGCGAGGAAGGCCGGCGCGCGCAGAAGCCACGCCAGCCGACAGATTCGCCGCTGTACCCGCTACTGGATGCTGCCACCGAATTCTATCGCCAGGCCCTGCGCAGCCACCCGACCCGCAAGGCGGCGGTGGATTACCTCAAGGGGCGCGGCCTGTCCGGTGAGATTGCCCGCGACTTTGGCCTGGGCTTTGCCCCGCCAGGCTGGGACAACCTGCTCAAGCACCTGGGCGCCGACAGCCTGCAGCAAAAGGTGATGATCGACGCCGGCCTGCTGATCGAGAACGCCGAGAGCGGCAAGCGCTATGACCGCTTCCGCGACCGTGTGATGTTCCCGATCCGCGACAGCCGTGGCCGGGTGATCGCCTTCGGTGGCCGCGTGCTGGGCGACGACAAGCCCAAGTACCTCAACTCCCCGGAAACCCCGGTTTTCCACAAGGGCCAAGAGCTCTACGGGCTTTACGAGGCACGCAAGCACAACCGCAACCTCGATGAAATCATTGTCGTCGAGGGCTACATGGACGTTATCGCACTGGCCCAGCAAGGCCTGCGCAATGCCGTCGCCACCCTCGGCACCGCCACCAGCGAAGAACACCTCAAGCGCCTGTTCCGTGTGGTGCCCAGCGTATTGTTCTGTTTTGACGGCGACCAAGCCGGGCGCAAAGCCGCCTGGCGCGCACTGGAGTCGACCCTGTCGGCGCTGCAGGACGGCCGCCGCGCACGCTTTTTGTTCCTGCCCGAAGGCGAAGACCCGGACAGCTTGGTGCGCGCCGAAGGCACCGATGCCTTCATGGCACGCATCAACCAGCACGCCCAGCCACTGGCGGATTACTTTTTCGAACAGTTGAGCATTGAGGCCGACCCGCGCTCGCTGGAAGGCAAGGCGCATCTGGCAACCCTGGCTGCACCGCTGGTCGAAAAAATCCCGGGCGCCAACCTGCGCCAGCTGATGCGTAACCGCCTGAAAGAAATTACCGGCCTCGACCCGCAGCAAGTAGAGCAACTGGCCCAACAGCCGGCTGCCAGCAGCAGCGTACCGGACTACGACCCGGGCTATGACTACGACGCCATGGCCAGCTACACCCCGGACTTCGGCGACATGCCGCAGCACGACTACGCCCCGGCGCAGCAAGAGCAGCAATGGAAGCCGAACAAGGGTGGCGGCAAGAAACCGTGGAGCGACAAGCCCTGGGACAAAAACCGCAAAGGCGGCAAGCCCTGGCAGCAACGCGATGAGGCACCACCGCGCACGCCGGCCCCCGTGGAGCCGCCTACGCTGGCCGCCCTGCGCACCCTGCTGCACCACCCGTTGCTGGCCGGGAAGGTGGAAGATGCCAGCCACTTCGCCGACGAAGAGCACCTCTACAGCCAGTTGCTGGTGGCATTGATCGAAGCCGCGCAGAAGAATCCTGGGCTAAGCTCAATGCAGTTGATTGCACGCTGGCACGGCACCGAACAGGGCCGTTTGCTGCGGGCATTGGCTGAGAAGGAATGGCTGATCGTGGCCGACAACCTTGAACAACAGTTTTTCGACACTATAACTAGCTTGTCCGCCCGCCAACGCGAGCGCAGCCTGGAACATCTGCTCAGGAAAGCACGTCAAAGCGAGTTGAGCAGTGAGGAAAAATCTCAGCTTCTCGCCCTGCTTAGCAGGAATGTTCCCGCACAAACGCCGACCTCATCTGGCGCGTGAGGCCCATGCTCGGGTATAATCCTCGGCTTGTTTTTTGCCCGCCAAGACCTTCAGTGGATAGGGTGTTATGTCCGGAAAAGCGCAACAGCAGTCTCGTATCAAAGAGTTGATCACCCGCGGTCGTGAGCAGGGCTACCTGACTTACGCGGAGGTCAACGACCACCTGCCTGAGGATATTTCAGATCCTGAACAGGTGGAAGACATCATCCGCATGATCAACGACATGGGGATCAACGTATTCGAGAGTGCTCCGGATGCGGATGCCCTTCTGTTGGCGGAAGCCGACACCGACGAAGCCGCGGCCGAAGAAGCCGCTGCTGCGTTGGCGGCAGTTGAAACCGATATCGGCCGCACGACCGACCCGGTGCGCATGTACATGCGTGAAATGGGTACTGTCGAGCTGCTGACCCGCGAAGGCGAGATCGAAATCGCCAAGCGTATCGAGGAAGGCATCCGTGAAGTCATGGGCGCCATCGCTCACTTCCCGGGTACTGTCGACTACATTCTCAGCGAATACGATCGTGTCACCACCGAAGGTGGCCGTCTGTCCGATGTGCTCAGCGGTTACATCGACCCTGATGACAACATCGCTGCCCCGACCGAAGAAGTGCCTGTTCCAGGCGCCAAGGCCGCGGCTACCAAGGAAGAAGCAGACGACGAAGAAGAAAGCGAAGAGAGCGATGACGAGGAAGAGGTCGAAAGTGGCCCGGACCCCGTCGTAGCAGCTCAGCGTTTCGGTGCCGTTGCCGATCAGCTTCAAGTCACCAACAAGGTGCTGAAGAAGAGCGGTCGCAGCGCCAAGGAAAGCATCGCGGCCCTTCAGGCCCTGGCTGACCTGTTCATGCCGATCAAGCTGGTACCCAAGCAGTTCGAGGTACTGGTCGAGCGCGTGCGTGATGCACTGAGCCGCCTGCGTCAGCAAGAACGCGCCATCATGCAACTGTGCGTCCGTGACGCCCGCATGCCGCGTGCCGACTTCCTGCGCATGTTCCCAAGCAACGAAACCGACCAGACCTGGAGCGGTGACCTGGCCAAGCGTAGCACCAAGTGGGCTGCCGCCCTGGGTGAAAAAGACGCTGCCATCGTCGCTTGCCAACAGAAGCTGATCGACCTTGAGACCGAGACTGGCCTGACCGTCGCCGAGATCAAGGAAATCAACCGTCGCATGTCGATCGGTGAAGCCAAGGCCCGCCGCGCCAAGAAAGAAATGGTCGAGGCGAACCTGCGTCTGGTGATCTCCATCGCCAAGAAGTACACCAACCGTGGCCTGCAGTTCCTCGATCTGATCCAGGAAGGCAACATCGGCTTGATGAAAGCGGTGGACAAGTTCGAATACCGTCGCGGCTACAAGTTCTCGACATATGCCACCTGGTGGATTCGCCAGGCGATCACCCGCTCGATCGCCGACCAGGCGCGCACCATCCGTATTCCGGTGCACATGATCGAGACGATCAACAAGCTCAACCGTATTTCCCGGCAGATGTTGCAGGAAATGGGTCGTGAACCGACCCCGGAAGAGCTGGGCGAGCGCATGGAAATGCCTGAGGACAAGATCCGCAAGGTACTGAAGATCGCCAAAGAGCCGATCTCCATGGAAACCCCGATCGGTGACGACGAAGACTCGCACCTGGGTGACTTCATCGAGGACTCGACCATGCAGTCCCCGATCGATGTGGCCACGGTCGAAAGCCTCAAGGAAGCCACCCGCGACGTGCTCTCGGGCCTGACCGCCCGCGAAGCCAAAGTGCTGCGTATGCGCTTCGGCATCGACATGAACACCGACCACACCCTCGAAGAGGTGGGCAAGCAGTTCGACGTGACCCGTGAACGGATCCGTCAGATCGAGGCGAAGGCGTTGCGCAAACTGCGCCACCCGACTCGCAGCGAGCATCTGCGCTCCTTCCTCGACGAGTGATGACAAACCCCGGCCCAGGCCGGGGTTTTTCTTTTGCGGCCCCGGCTGCAACACAATGCCCGACTTCCGCCCCACATCCCCCTGAATGCCGGTCTACACTCGTCGTCAGACACTCTGATCGCGAGGCCGCTATGCCCCTGATGCCGGCCATCCTGTTGCTGCTCCTGATTCTGTGGACCACAACGGCCGGCGCCCTGACCCTGACAGACGAGGAAAAAGCCTGGCTGGCTGCCCACCCGCAGTTGAGCCTGGGCGTAGACGCCTCTTGGCCACCGTTCGAGTTTCGCGACCAGGAGGGCCGGTACCAGGGATTGGCCGCCGACTACATCGCCATGATCCAGGAACGCCTGGGTGTGACGCTAAAACCGGTCGAGCCAAAGAGCTGGACCGAGGTATTGGCGCAAGCGCGCAATGGCAAGCTCGACCTGCTCCCCGGCATCATGTCGACTCCAGAGCGTCAGGGTTATCTGGCCTTCACCCGCCCCTACCTCGACTTCCCCATTGTCATCCTTGCCCACAAAGGTGGTGCACAACCCCGTTCATTGAAAGACCTGTACGGCCTGAAAATCGCCGTGGTCGAGGACTACGCCCCACACGAACTGCTGCGCACCCACCACCCGGACCTCAACCTGGTGGCCATGCCCAATGTCAGTTCGACGCTGCAAGCCCTGGCCACCGACGAGGTCGATGCCGTGGTCGGCGACCTCGCCTCGAGCATCTGGAGCTTGCGCCAGCTCAAGCTCGACGGCCTCTACGTCAGCGGCGAAACGCCCTACCGCTATCAGCTGGCCATGGCCGCACCGCGGGATAACAAAGTGCTGGTGGGTATTCTCGATAAGGTCATGGCCGACATGACCAGCGCCGAAGTCAGCCATATTCAGCAGCGCTGGGTCGGCAACGTGGTGGACCAGCGCATGTTCTGGTCCGACATGCTCATCTATGGCTTGCCTGCAGTGCTGCTACTGGTGGCGATTCTCGCAGTAGTCATTCGTATCAACCGTCGGCTCAGCTCGGAAATTTCCCGTCGTATCGCCCTCGAACAGGAACTGCGCAGCAGCGAGTATCACTACCGCGGCCTGGTCGAAAGCCTGTCGGCAATCGCCTGGGAGGCGGACGCCAACGACTTTACCTACAGCTATGTCTCGCCCCACGCCGAGGACCTGCTCGGCTACCCGCTGCATGATTGGCTCAAACCGGGCTTCTGGCGCAGCATCCTGCACCCCGAGGACGCGCTCTGGGCCCAGGCCTACTGCGACAGCGAGACCGCCGCCGGGCGTGATCACAGCCTCGACTACCGGGTGATCCGCGCCGATGGCCAAGCGCTCTGGGTGCGCAACATCGTCAGCATGATCGAGCATGGCCATCGGCCGGTGATGCGCGGGCTGATGATCGACATCAGCGAGACCAAACGCACCGAGGATGCCCTGCGCCTGTCGGAGCAGAAATTCGCTTCGGTGTTCCAGCAATGCCCGGACATCCTGCTGATCGCCCGCCACAGCGACGGCTGCCTGCTGGAGGTCAACGAGGCCTTCGAGGAGCAGATCGGCCTGACCCCGGGCCAAGTCATCGGCCGCACCGCCACCGAGCTGGACCTGTGGGCCGTAGAAGGCAGCGGCCCCCGTTTGCTCGAACGCCTGCACCAAGGCGGCATCCGCAACCTCGAAATGAGCTTCCGGCGCAGCAACGGCCAGCTGTTCACGGGCCTGACCTCGGCAGAAACCTTCGAACTCGATGGCACCCCGGCGCTGGTGGTGGCCGTGCGCGACATCAGCCAGCTCAAGGAAACCCAGGAGCAACTGCAAACCTCGGAAGAGAAGTTCGCCAAGGCGTTCCACGCATCACCCGATGGCCTGCTGCTGTCACGCCAGAGTGATGGGCTGCTGATTGAAGTCAACGAGGGCTTCTGCCGCCTCACCGGCTATGACCTGAACCCGAGCATCGACCAGACCTCCCTCGACCTCGGCATCTGGGTTGACCTGAACGAACGCAAGCGCCTGGTCGATCAGCTCAAGCGTGATGGCTTCGTGCGAGATTTCAGCTGCCACATCCGCCGCAGCGATGGGCAGATCCGCCTGTGCGAGCTGTCTGCCCGGCCCCTGCCGATCGGCGGTGTCGACTGCATGCTGACCATCGCCCGCGATATCACCGAGCGCCACCTGATGCAGGAAAAACTGCAACTGGCCGCCACCGTGTTCGAGAACACCGCCGAGGGCGTGCTGATCACCGATATCGACCAGCGCATCAGCGCGGTCAACCGCGCATTCAGCGAAATCACGGGCTACAGCGAGATCGAAGCGCTCGGCCAGACCCCGCGCCTGCTTGCCTCTGGCCAGCACGACAGCGCCTTCTATGCCGCCATGTGGCACCAACTGACCGCCGAGGGCCATTGGCAGGGCGAGATCTACAACAAGCGCAAGAATGGCGAGTTCTACCCTGGTTGGCTGACCATCAGCGCGGTGCGCAACAGCGAGCGTGAAATCACCCACTTCGTCGCCGTGTTCGCCGACATCTCCAGCCTCAAACACGCCCAGGCCAAGCTCGACTACCAGGCCCACCACGACCCACTGACCGGCCTGCCCAACCGCGCGTTGTTCGAGAATCGCCTGCAGGCGGTGCTCACCTGCGCCCAGGTTTCCAACCGCCAGGGCGCGGTCCTGTTCCTCGACCTCGACCGCTTCAAGCACATCAACGACAGCCTTGGGCACCCGGTCGGCGACCTGTTGCTCAAGGGTATCGCACAGCGCCTGAAAGAGCAGGTGCGTGACGTTGACACCGTGGCCCGCCTGGGCGGTGACGAGTTCATCATCCTTCTGCCCGGCCTGCACAGGCCCAGCGATGCCAACAGCATCGCCGGCAAGTTGCTGGCCTGCTTCAGCGCGCCGTTCCAGGCCGGCGAGCACGAGTTCTTCACCAGCGCCAGCATCGGCATCAGCCTTTACCCCCAGGACGGCAGCGACGTCTCGACGCTGATCCGCAATGCCGACGCTGCCATGTACCGCTCCAAGGCCAAAGGCCGCAACCGTGTAGAAGCCTACACCCGCGACCTCACCGCCCAGGCCAGCGAACGCATCGCCCTCGAACATGAGTTGCGCCGCGCCGTCGAGCGCAACGAGATGAGCCTGTGCTTCCAGCCCAAGCTCAGCCTCAAGACCCAGAGCCTGGTCGGTGCCGAGGCGCTGATCCGCTGGAGCCACCCGACCTTTGGTGAGGTGCCGCCAGAGCATTTCATTCACCTGGCAGAAGAGAACGGCACCATTCTTCAGTTGGGCGACTGGGTGCTGGAGCAGGCCTGCCGGCAGATGCACCTCTGGAAGATGCACTACGAAGACTTCGGTCCCCTGTCGATCAACCTGGCCGGCGCCCAACTGCGTCACCCGCACCTGGCGCGGCGCATCGAACAGTTGCTCAAGACCTATCAACTCAAGGCGGGCGACCTGCAGTTGGAAATCACCGAGAACTTCATCATGAGCCAGGCCGAGGAAGCCCTGGCCGTGCTGCACCAGTTGAAAAAGCTGGGCGTGCAATTGGCCATCGACGATTTCGGCACCGGCTATTCGTCGCTCAGCTACCTCAAACGCCTGCCGCTGGACATCCTCAAGATCGACAAGTCGTTCATCCGCGGCCTGCCCGACGACCCCCACGACGCCGCCATCGCCCGCGCAATCATTGCCCTGGGCCGCAGCATGCAGTTCACCATCATTGCCGAAGGCGTGGAGAACCAGGCCCAACAGCGCTTCCTGGCCGCCGAAGGCTGCGAGCAGATCCAAGGCTACATCGTCAGCCTGCCCCTGCCGGCGGAGGAATTCGCTGCGGCGTTTCTTCGTATAGCACTAACCGATCTTTCGGATGGCACCCTTTCAAAACCCTCGTTATAATCCGGCCACCTCTGAGGGCCTATAGCTCAGTTGGTTAGAGCAGAGGACTCATAATCCTTTGGTCCACGGTTCGAGTCCGTGTGGGCCCACCATACTCAAAGCCGCGCATTGCGCGGCTTTCGTGTTTTTGGCGGAACCACCTCAGATACAGTCCTATGGTCTAAAGGTACAAATTAGGTACAGTGCGGCTTCGCTTGCACGCCTTTGGAGTCCTTCAGATGGCTACAATCGTCAAAACCCCTGCCGGCACCTGGAAGGCCGTTATCCGTAAGACCGGATGGCCGACCAACGCCAAAACCTTCCGCACCAAACGCGACGCCGAGGATTGGTCACGACGCACCGAAGACGAGATGGTGCGCGGTATCTATATCCAGCGCAGCGGCTCTGAGCGCATGACGCTGGAAATAGCGCTCAAGCGCTACCTCAGCGACATTACGCCTACAAAGAAGCCTACTACTCAACGCGGTGAGATCTCCAAGGCTAAAAAACTAGCGGAGCATCTGGGCAAGTATTCTCTCGCAGCCCTTTCCGCTGAAACCATTGCCAACTATCGCGACAAGCGCCTTAACGAGCCAGGCCGCGCAGGCACGACCAGTAATAACACCGTACGCCTGGAGCTGGCTCTGCTAAGCCACGTTTTCACGGTCGCGATCCAAGAGTGGGGGCTGGGCCTGACGTTTAACCCCGTACTGAACATACGCAAACCAAGTCCCGGGGAGGGTCGCAATCGTAGGCTCTCGCCGGATGAGGAACGGCGGCTGTTTGAAGAGGTGAATCGGCATAGCAATCCAATGCTGGGGTGGATCGTTGGCATCGCTCTGGAAACTGGTATGCGCTCAGGTGAAATCGCGTCGCTACGCAGACCTCAGGTGGATACGGAACGGCGCATCGTAAGACTCGTTGACACGAAAAATGATGGTCAACGGACTGTGCCACTGAGCAAGCGAGCGACTGAGCTTTTCAAAGCCGCGATGATGAATCCAGCTCGCCCTTGCGATTGCAATCTGGTGTTTTTTGGTGAACCTGGGAAGGACGGAAAACGTCGACCCTACGCATTCACAAAGATCTGGGGGCTGCTGGTCAAGAAGCTACAGCTATCCGACTTCAGATTTCACGACTTGAGACATGAGGCGGTAAGCCGCCTTGTGGAGGGCGGTCTCTCCGACCAAGAGGTATCGAGCATCAGCGGCCACAAATCAATGCAAATGTTGAAGAGATATACGCACTTACGCTCCGAGGATCTAGTTGCCCGACTAGATAGCATATCAAAAAGAAATAAAAGTTTAGCTAAAACCTAAATGGTAGTTTAGCTAAAGCGCTTAGCTCTTTTATCGCGACTCGCAAGCTGAAAATAAATTTTAGCCGCTAAAAAAACACAATCCTGGGAAAGTTTAACTAAATAACCAGCAGGCACTATAGCTAAACTTTTTCACTGTCAAGTGCAGTTTGAAAAAATACTTTTAAAAATTGCGTCAGGTGTCATAGGATATCCGAAATTAAGCGGAGGACACCTAACATGACCACGGAAGAATACATACGCGACTTATTCTCTGGGGCTCCACTTTTGTCCCTTGAGCAGCCTACCGCAGCCACCTGGCGCGGG
>NZ_JANIAG010000123.1:0-17074 GCF_028682155.1 Pseudomonas sp. 39004 | reverse complement strand
GCGGCCCCGGCAATCACACGGCATTACGCGGCAGCAGCAGCCCCAACGGCAACCTCACCCGCGCCTCGATCCCGCCACCGGACCGATTGCGCAGCTCGACATTGCCACCATGCTGGGCCGCGATTCGCTTGACGATCGCCAGGCCCAACCCTGTGCCCTTGCCACCCCGGGCGCGGTCCCCACGAATGAACGGGTTGAAGATGGTCTCCAGCTCCGACTCGTCGATCCCCGTGCCCCGGTCCAGCACGCTGAGCACCACGTAAGGCGCACTCTCGTCGCCCGACACATAAGCGGCCACTTCGACCCCTTTGCCGGCATGGTGCAAGGCGTTGCCGATCAGGTTGCCCAGCATGCGCTTGAGCGAAACCCGGCGCAGGGGGAACGGCGGTATCGGCTCAAGGCACAGGCGTACCCGCTCGTGCGGCTGGTTGTACGGGGCCACCACTTCGCGCACCAGGTCGGCCAGGTCGACCTCCTCCACCGGCTCGTCACGGCCATCGCGGATGAACGCCAGGAACTGGTCGAGAATCGCGTCCATGTCCTCGATGTCGCGGACCATGTCATCGCTCAAGTCGTTGTCGCTGTCCAACAGCGAAAGCGACAGGCGCAGCCGCGTCAGCGGTGTGCGCAGGTCGTGGGAAACCCCTGCCAGCATCAGCTCACGCTCACGCCCTGCCTGCTCGACATCCTCGGCCATCTGGTTGAACGCGCGGTACACCTCGGTCATTTCGCTGGGTGTGTCGCTGATCGGCAAGCGCACGCTGCGCCCCTGGCCCAGTTGCCGGGCGGCGAACACCAGGCGCTTGAGCGGCTGGTTCAGCTGGCGTACGAAAATCCAGGCCGACGCGGTGGACAGCAGGCCGATGGCCAGGAACCAGCCGAGCACGTTCCAGATCTTCTGCCCACGCAGCGGATGCGGGTACAACGGCACCTTGAGCCAGCCAGGGCCGAGGCTCGGCGCATTGACCCACAACGCCGGTGGCGCGTGGATGCGCAGGCGTACCTCGGTGTCTTCGCCCAGCTCGGCCTGCATCTGCCGCTGGTAGATCTCGCTGTAAGGCCAGTGTTGCTCGCCTTCGGGTACTCCAGAGCCGGTCACCCGGATCAGCCCTGCGGCTTCGGCGATCTTGTCGCGGTTCTCTTCATCGGCAGCCCAATAGGCGCGCAAGGTCAGTGCCACACCATGGCTGTACTGACGGTCGACCAGCACATCCTCGTTCATCAGCAGATAAACGAGGGTCAGCGCCTTGGAGAACAGGACGACGATCAGCACCAGCCACAGCGTGCGGGCGAAGAAACTCTGCGGAAACCACAGCGGCGTTTTCATCGACGGCGAGGCATCATTTGCCGGCGTTTCCGTCTGGTACGAAGACGTAGCCCACGCCCCAGACTGTCTGGATATAACGTGGCTTGGACGGGTCCGGCTCGATCATGCGGCGCAGGCGCGAGATCTGGACGTCGATGGAGCGCTCCAGGGCGTCCCATTCACGGCCACGGGCCAGGTTCATCAGCTTGTCGCGGGTCAGCGGCTCACGCGCGTGCATGACCAGCGCCTTGAGCACGGCGAACTCACCGGTGGTGAGCATGTGCACTTCATCGCCGCGTTTGAGCTCGCGGGTAGCCAGGGACAGCTCGTAATCACCAAAAGTGACCGATTCGTCCTCACTGCCCGGGGCGCCGGGCACGCTCGGCGCCTGGCGGCGCAGCACGGCTTTGACACGGGCCATCAGCTCGTCGGGGTTGAACGGCTTGCCCAGGTAATCGTCGGCGCCCAGCTCCAGCCCCTTGATGCGGCTGAGCTCGTCGCCCTTGGCGGTGAGCATGATGATCGGGATCTGGTTGTTCGACTGGCGCAGGCGCTTGCACGCCGACAGGCCGTCCTCGCCAGGCAGCATCAGGTCGAGCACGACCAGGTTGAATACCTCACGCGACAGCAGGCGGTCCATCTGCTCGGTATTGGGCACCGCGCGGGCACGGTAGCCCTTGCTGGTGAAGAAACGTTCCAGCAGGCTGCTCAGCCCGGGATCGTCGTCGACGATGAGAATCTTGTCACCTTCAGCGGTGTTTGCAGTGCCGGTCATGAATAACTCCTCTGGTATCGCCGCGCATTATGGCGTAGCCATTGCAACGCGTGCCGTGAGCATTGTTAGCAGATTTTTCCCCCAGCGCCAGTTCCGGGCCTCTCGGGCTGGCTTGGCGCCATCACCGCAAGCCGATCACGATGGGTATAATGCGCGGCTTTCATCCAGCGCCGTCAGGCTCCAAGCCCGCGCGCGGCCCCCGTATTCACAATTGTCAGGTGGTTTACATGGACAGCATCAACAGCCGTATCGCCGAGGAACTGGGCGTACGCCCACAACAGGTCGAAGCGGCCGTGGGCCTGTTGGACGAAGGCTCGACCGTGCCCTTCATCGCCCGTTACCGCAAGGAAGTGACCGGCAGCCTGGACGATACCCAGCTGCGCCACCTGGAAGAGCGCCTGCGCTACCTGCGCGAACTCGACGAGCGCCGCGCCAGCATCCTCTCCAGCATCGAGGAACAGGGCAAACTGACCCCGGAGCTGGCCCGCGAGATCAAGCTGGCCGACACCAAGACCCGCCTCGAAGACCTCTACCTGCCGTACAAGCAAAAGCGCCGCACCAAGGGCCAGATCGCCCTGGAAGCCGGCCTCGGCGAGCTGGCCGACGGCCTGTTCAATGACCCGCAGCTGGCCCCGGAAACCGAAGCGGCACGCTTCGTAGACGCCGAAAAAGGCGTGGCCGATGTCAAGGCGGCCCTGGAGGGCGCCAAATACATCTTGATGGAGCGCTTCGCCGAAGACGCCGCCCTGCTCGACAAGCTGCGCAACTTCCTCAAGCAGGAGGCGGTGCTCAGCGCCCGCGTGGTGGCCGGCAAGGAAGAAGAAGGCGCCAAGTTCCGCGACTACTTCGCTCATGACGAACTGCTGCGCAGCGCCCCGTCGCACCGTGCCCTGGCGATTTTCCGCGGGCGCAACGAAGGCATCCTCAGCGCCTCGCTGAAGGTCGGCGAAGAACTGCCCGGCACCCTGCACCCCTGCGAAGTCATGATCGGCGGCCACTTCGGCCTGGAAAACCGCAGCCGCCCGGCCGACAAGTGGCTGGCCGAGGTGGTGCGCTGGACCTGGAAGGTCAAGCTGTACACCCACCTGGAAACCGACCTGTTCGGTGAGCTGCGCGACAACGCCGAGGGTGAGGCGATCAACGTCTTCGCCCACAACCTACACGACCTGTTGCTGGCCGCCCCGGCCGGGCCGCGCGCCACCCTGGGCCTGGACCCGGGCCTGCGCACCGGCTGCAAGATCGCCGTGGTCGATGCCACCGGCAAGCTGCTGGACACCGCCACCGTCTACCCGCACGCACCGCGAAACGACTGGGACCGCACCCTCTCCGTGCTGGCCGCCCTGTGCGCCAAGCACTCGGTGGAACTGGTCGCCATCGGCAACGGCACCGCCAGCCGCGAGAGCGACAAGCTGGTCGCCGAACTGGTCAAGAAATACCCGGCCCTGAAGGTCACCAAGGTGATGGTCTCCGAGGCTGGCGCTTCGGTGTACTCGGCCTCGGAACTGGCCGCCCGCGAATTCCCGGACCTGGACGTGTCGATCCGCGGCGCTGTTTCCATCGCCCGCCGCCTGCAGGACCCGTTGGCCGAACTGGTGAAGATCGACCCGAAATCCATCGGCGTCGGCCAGTACCAGCATGACGTGTCCCAGCTCAAGCTGGCCCGCGGCCTGGACGCGGTGGTCGAGGATTGCGTGAACGCCGTGGGGGTGGACGTCAATACCGCCTCGGTGGCGCTGCTGACCCGTATCTCGGGCCTCAACGCAACCCTGGCGCAGAACATCGTCGCGCACCGAGACGCCAACGGCCCGTTCGCCACCCGCGCAGCGCTGAAAAAGGTCAGCCGCCTGGGTGAAAAAACCTTCGAACAGGCCGCCGGCTTCCTTCGTGTAATGAACGGTGACAACCCGCTCGACGCCTCTGCAGTGCACCCGGAAGCCTACCCGCTGGTGCAGCGCATCGCCGCCGGCACCGACCGCGATATCCGCTCGCTGATCGGCGACAGCAGCTTCCTCAAGCGCCTCGACCCGAAGAAGTTCACCGACGAGACCTTCGGCCTGCCGACCGTCACCGACATTCTCCAGGAGCTGGACAAGCCCGGCCGCGACCCACGCCCAGAGTTCAAGACCGCCACCTTCCAGGACGGCGTCGAAGACCTCAAGGACCTGGAGCCCGGCATGATCCTCGAAGGCGTGGTCACCAACGTCACCAACTTCGGTGCGTTCGTCGACATTGGCGTGCATCAGGACGGCCTGGTGCACATCTCGGCGCTGTCGGAAAAGTTCGTCAAGGACCCGCGTGAAGCGGTCAAGGCCGGCGACGTGGTCAAGGTCAAGGTCATGGAAGTGGATATCCCGCGCAAACGTGTCGGCCTGTCCATGCGCATGGGCGATACCCCGGGCGAGAAGGTCGAAGGCAACCGGGGTGGCGGCCGTGGCAACGGTGGCAATCGCCAGCAGCAGGCGCCACGCCCGCGTGAAACCACCACCGCAGCCCCGGCCAACAATGCCATGGCCTCGTTGTTCGCCAACGCCAAGCAACTGAAGAAGAAGTGATGGACGTCCCGCGCGAATACGTCGAAAGCGCCTTCAGCCAGTTGCTCGGCTGCCGCCTGCAACGCCTGGACACAGGCGTTGCCAAAGTGGCCCTGGCGCTTGCGCCGCAATTGCGCAACAGGGGGCAGAAACTGCACGGTGGGGCGATCTTCAGCCTGGTGGACATCGCCATGGGCCTGGCCTGCTCGGCCAGCCATGGCTTCGACCAGCAAAGCGTCACCATCGAATGCAAGATCAACTACATGCGCGCCGTCAGCGACGGCGAGGTCGTGTGCAGCGCCCGCGTCCTGCACGCCGGGCGGCGCACGCTGGTGGTCGACGCCGACGTAGTCCAAGGCGACAAACTGGTGGCCAAAGCACAAGGAACCTTCGCGGTTCTCTAGCTCACCAAGCACTATCTGAGGTATTTTCAGCAGTGCGCTGGCACTGCTGGAACCGCGTAAACCAGGCGACAACGCCAGTTCCTTTCTCCCTACCCTTGTAGACCGTTATCTCCACCCCCATATTGGGGCGACTGACGCGTGAAGGAATCCATCTTGAGCGACCTCCTCAACCGCCGCCTGAGCCTGCTCGGCGCCAATCTTCCCCTGCTCAAGCAGTGCCTGCACGGTATTGAGCGAGAATGCCTGCGCGTGACCGATGAAGGTCGCCTGGCCCAGACCCCGCACCCGGAAGCGTTGGGTTCGGCGCTGACCAATGAGCAGATCACCACCGATTATTCCGAGTCGCTGCTGGAGTTCATCACCCCGGCGCTGGCAGACCCGGCCCAGGTGCTGGAGAACCTCGAAGAGATCCACCGCTTCGTCTACACCAAGCTGGGTGACGAATACCTGTGGAGCCCGTCGATGCCCTGTGCGTTGCCGGCCGAGGAAGACATCCCGATCGCCGAATACGGCAGCTCCAACATCGGCAAGCTCAAGCACGTGTACCGCAAAGGCCTGGCCCTGCGCTACGGCCGCACCATGCAGTGCATCGCGGGCATCCATTACAACTTCTCGTTGCCAGAGACGCTGTGGCCCTTGCTGCGCGCAAGTGAAGGCAGCGAAGAAGACGCGCGCGACTATCAGTCGTCGGCCTACATCGCGCTGATCCGCAACTTCCGCCGCTACAGCTGGCTGCTGATGTACCTGTTCGGCGCCTCGCCGACACTGGACAAAGGCTTCCTGCGTGGCCGCCCGCACCAACTCGAAGAGCTGGACGCCGAAACCCTGTTCCTGCCCTACGCCACCAGCCTGCGCATGAGTGACCTGGGTTACCAGAGCAACGCCCAGGCCGGCCTCACGCCCTGCTACAACAACCTGGCCAGCTACACCGACAGCCTGCGCAAGGCGGTGGGCACGCCCTACCCGCCCTACGTCGAGGTCGGTACGCACGTGGATGGCGAGTGGGTGCAACTGAACACCAACATCCTGCAGATCGAGAACGAGTACTACTCGAACATCCGCCCCAAGCGCGTCACCTACACCGGCGAGCGGCCGATCCAGGCCCTGACCTCCCGTGGCGTGCAGTACGTCGAAGTGCGCTGCCTGGACATCAACCCGTTCCTGCCCGTCGGCATCGACCTGCCCGAGGCGCGTTTCCTCGATGCATTCCTGCTGTTCTGCGCGCTTGAAGAAAGCCCGCAACTGGACAACGGCGAGTGCGGCCAGTGCACCAGCAACTTCCTGACCGTGGTCAAGGAAGGTCGCCGCCCTGGCCTGCAACTGCAGCGCGATGGCCAACCGATCGGTCTGCAGGTGTGGGCCGGCGAACTGATCACGCGCATTCGTGCGCTGGCCGACCTGCTCGACCAGGCACACGGCAGTGACGAGCACGCCAAGGCACTGGATGCCCAACAGGCCAAGGTCGACGACGCTTCGCTGACCCCATCGGCCCAGGTACTGGCGCGCATGACCGAACACGACGAGAGCTTTATCCAGTTCTCGCTGCGCCAGAGCCGAATCCATGCCGAGAGCTTGCGCGAACAGCCGTTGAGCAGCGAACGCCAGCAGGCCTTCGAAACGCTCGCCCGCGAGTCCCTGGCCAAGCAGAGCGAGCTTGAACAGACCGAAGTCGGCGACTTCGACCTGTTCGTCGGTGCCTACCAGGCCAGCATACTGGCGATCAGCAACTGATGAACCGCACCGCCTCCCTGCGCAAGCCACGCGCCAGCAGCCAGGCCAGGATCGAAGCGATCCTGGCGGCGGCTCGCGAACTGCTGGCAGAGCAAGGCGTCGCGGGGCTGTCGATCTACAGCGTTGCCGAGCGGGCACAGATCCCACCTTCGTCGGTGTATCACTTCTTCGCCAGCGTGCCCGCCTTGCTTGAGGCGTTGACTGCCGATGTGCATCGGGCCTTTCGCGAAGCCCTCAGCGCCCCCATCGACAGCGCTGCGTTCAGTACCTGGCACCAACTGTCACGGCTGATCGAGCAGCGCATGCTCGACATCTACAACGAAGACGCCGCAGCGCGCCAACTGATCCTTGCCCAGCATGGCCTGAGCGAAGTGGTGCAGGCTGACCGCCAGCACGACATGGAGCTGGGCGAGCTGATGCACAGGCTGTTCGACCAGCACTTTCAGCTACCGACAATGCCGGCCGATGTGGATGTGTTTGCCTTGGCCATGGAGTTGAGCGATCGGGTGTATGCCCGCTCGATGCAGCTGCATGACCAGATCACCCCGCGTATGGCCGAGGAAGGCATGCGGGTATTCGAAGCGTATCTGGGGCTCTACCTGCCGCCGTTCCTGGGTAAACGCCACACACGCTGATCCAGCAACATGTAACGCAGTTCGCCTTCGGTCGAACGTTGAAATGGGCGCTCCTCTCCAGCACTCAGCCCAACGTGGATCACGACCATGCCTCAATCTTTCGACTTATCAGCCGACGCCACGCCCATCGGCCTGGACGACTTCGCCAGCCCCTTGCCCCTGCCCACCACCCCCTGGATTATCGCCGGGCGCGGTAATGCCCTCGGCAAGGCCGACCTGCGACGACGCCAGGCGGTCCAGGCATTGAACAGCCTGTTCAACCAGGCGCCGCTGCAGCCTTCGCTCGGGCACGCCAACTACTGGGACGCACGCATGCCCGGGCAATCGATAGCACGCAGGGCCTTTGCCGAGCAGCAGTTGCACGCGCATTTCCAGAGCGCGCTGGAGCTCAACTACGGGTTTGACCGAATCGCAACGAAGGCCTGGAAGCTGGGCCAGCTGGACAGCAACAGCCAGTATGCGCAACTGCACTGGCATCAGCCTGGCATCCCCGTAGGGGCCTGCCCCGGTGCGCTGCTGATCATGCCCGCTGGCGATGACGAGCCCTGGCTGCTGTACCGGCCCGACGGCCACAACCCGGTACGCGCCTTCCACAGCGAAGCGGCCCTGCTGCAGTGGGCCCACGAGCATCGGGACCGCCTGTGGCGCACCCCGGCCGCCGCGCTGGCCAGCGACAGCGACAGCACGTTCATCGCCGTCATCGCGCTCCCGGGTGATGGCTTAGCCGGCCTACTGAACAGCGTGTTGGACCACTCGCAGTCAGCCGGCCAGGGCATGCAACTGCAGGTCGAGCTGCCCGATGCATTGAGCGAGGAGCTGGATCGGCTGGTCAGTGCCGATGAAGCGTTGGCGGAGGACGAGGTGCATTTCGATTCGCTCGACGAACGCTTGCCGCACGGCTGGCGCAACCAGCGCATCGACCGCCAGGAACAGCTGTTGGCGGCCTATTTGGGCGACGATGCAGGGCCGGGGTCTGCACGCCTGGTCGCGCTGCAGGCCCAGCAAGCCAGGCTGGACGCCCAGGACAGCACCCTGCAACAACTGCTGGCCACAGTGCCCGAGACGTCCACGGCCGAAACCTGGGGCCAGGCCGTCGGTGAAATCAGCAGGTTCGAACACCTCAGCCAGCACTTTGCCAACGCCTTGCTACTGGAAGCCGAGTTCCAGCAACGCCTGGGCGACCTGAGCGAGCCACACCTGCAATGGGTTCGCCAACTGGTGGAGCGGCCCATCCCGAGCCTTGAGCGACAGGTCGTACCCTGCGCCCTGAAACTGGTGGTGGGTACTCGCACGTGGGCTTTGACCGGCTTCATCACCCTCAGGGCGATACACCAAGGCACCGCAGATGACGCAGACACCGCATTGCTGCTCTACAAACCCGGGCACGACGGTGGCCTGGCCTGTTACCCGGACCAGGCCCAGCTGGCCGAACGGCTACTGAACACGTTGCAGGGCGCCTGGCCAGAAGTGCTGCTGGACAGCGCCTGGCCGCAGGACATCGATGCGCTCCTTGAGCTGATCGACAGCGGTGAGCACACACCAGCCCTGATCAGCGAACCCATCACCACCCACGCTTTCGATTACCTGGCCTCAACGCACCTGGCCCTGCTGACCCAGGCCGCCCCCTCGTCGCGCCTGCAACTGCGCTGGAAACTGGGCGCCAGCAACAACGCCGCCAGGGCCCAGGCGTTCGAACGGCTGGCCGAGCGTAACCGCACCGCCAACCTGCACACCCGCCTGCATTCACTGAGCCACCTTGATGCGCCCCAGCGCGAGGCACTGGCGGCGCAGTTCGACGCATTGCGCGTCAGCATGCTGGCTGCCAGCGGTTTACTGGCGAGGGACCTGCCTGAACGCGGGGCGTTTTCACGCAGCCTGATGAACAGGCACCTGCGCCAGTCACTCGGCCTGACGACGCTGCCCCAAGTCACCCTGGACATCGCCGACCGCACAGGCAAGCAGCGTATTCCGCTGCCGGAGTCCGGCTTCGCCAATGCCTACAAAGAGGTCACGACGTTCAGTGCCGAACGCAGCCACGTGCCCCTGGAGCAATTCCTGCTGTGGGCATTGGACGACGACCTGACCTTGCGCCTGGGCAACGCCAACATCGGGATCGAACACGCCACGGCGACGCCTGACCTCCAGCAAACGCTCAACCACAGCTACATTGCCAACCTGGTGCAGATCCTGGATGTGGCAGGCGCTTACGAGCAGCAGATACTCGACGCCTTCAAGGGCAGCGCGGGGGAATCCGACTGGCAGGCAGAATGGCGCCAGGAAACGCTCCGCGCGCCCTTCGAGCACCAGTTGAAGATCTTGCTACTGAGCCGACCCGATACCCTGGATGCGCACGGCATGGGTGTATTCGAGCTGTTCTGTCGCGAACAGCAGAGCACCACGCTAACCCGCACCATCGAACACTACGCACTCGACCTGCGGCCCGGCGTAGCTGCGGACGGTAGCAGCGACCATGTTTCGCTTTCAGGCATCTTCCTGCTCAAACCGGCGAGCGGGCCGTGCCTGCTGCTGCTACCCGACGCCCCCAACGGCAAGGTCATCACCCAGTACGAAAACAGCGAGCAGGCATGCCTGGCGCTGGAGGACATGGCCATCGACGAGGCCATGCGCACCTACCTTGCCAGCCGCCCGCTGCAAGGCGACACACGCACGCACCTGTCCTATATCAACCAGGCGCTGCTCAAGCCGTTTACCGGTTTCATCGGCGTTGGCACTGCCCGTTCAGAGCCGATCGCCCAGGTGCGGGCCAACCTGCAAATGGGCCGACTGATCCTCGAACACCGCGCCTCGTCGCGCAGCCAGGTCGACCTGTACCTGGAACGTGAGGCGATCCGCCACGGGCGGGTATACGACTACCTCAAAATGGCGCTGGGTTTCGTGCCCGGGGTAGGTGCCGCGATTGCCCTCTACGATGGCTGGAGCGCCGCCAACGCGAGCGTGGAGGCATTTCTGCGAGGTGACCCTGGCGAGGGAGTCGAGCACCTGAACAGCGTGTTCATGTCGTTGGTCGATGCGCTCTTCGATGTGGTGCCTGCCGCCGCTGTGTCGCGCTCGTCCACTGCACTTGCACGCACCCGCACCCACCTGCGCCAGCGCCTCGAAGGGTTGCGGCCCACCACCGTGACCCGTCGGGGGCGCACCGACCCCTTCAGCGGTTATGAAACCGAAGCGCCCTCGGGCCACTGGCACGACCACCCCGAGGTTCACGGCAATGGTGTCTACCGACATGCCGAGACCGGCAACGACTTCATCGTCCGCCAGGGGCTGCACTATCAGGTCGAGTGGGATGCTGCCTATCGCACCTGGCGCCTCAAGGGCAGCGCATCCCGCAGCTACAAGCAGCCTGTAAGACTCGACGAGTTGGGCATCTGGCAGCCCCACGGCGCCGTGACTGGGCGTATCGTCGACGGTGGGCTGGCCGGTGGCGGCGCCTACCTCGGCAGGCTGTACCAGCACGGCTGGCAGCACCTGCGCGGCTACCTTGGCCGCCGACCTGCGCTGGCCTCGCCCAGGCAGGTGGTAGAAGAAATCGACAATGGCCGCCGGGCCCACCAAGCCAGCCTCATCGAAAAGATCTCGGCCTGGAATACAGCACGCGGGGTCGGCCCCACCGGCCCTCAAGGCACCCCTGCGCCCCTGGCGACCATCAGGCGAACACTTCAGGAGTCTGTCGAGCAGTTGGAGGCCTTCGTGACATTTCATGAGCAAAGCCTGGAGCAGTTGCACAGGATCAAGCCAGAGCTGGGCCGCCATTACCAAGGCATGCACAACGAGCTGGCCTTCAACCTGGGCAGGCAGCACCCCAAGCTGATTAGGCAGCTCAAGCTGCGCATGCAGGATGACTTCACCCTGGCAAAGCAGCTCGAGCGAGCCCTGGACGCTTCCCCCGTCAACGCCATTGAGCAATTGCAGCAGATGCGACGCGTCCAGGCAAACCTATGCCAGACACTCGCCAAGCTAGAAGACGAATTCCATCGAGTGGCCAGGGTCAGCCAGAAGCTGCGCGGCAACGAACTCACTGTCTACCAGCAAACACTCGAAAAACTGCAGATGCCGATGGACCCGAATGGTTACCGGGCCGTGCGGCTTTCCATCGAGGTAGCCGGCATCGTCACGTTACCGAGCCAGCCAAGCTATGACTTCCTGTTGATGCTGCGCCAGGTGAACCGGGAAATCAGCGACCTGCGAAGCCTGTTGTTCAGCCATCACGACCTGCCGAACGCGGGCCTCAGCCGTGCACAGGAGCACCGCTTCCTACGTCAGCTCAAAGACCGCTATCAGCGCTTCGACAACTACATGACCAGTTGGCAGGACGACCTCCCTGACTACGTCTCACCGCAAAGCACTCAGCGAATGCACGAGGCCCTGAGCAAACTGATCGCCGAGATCGAGGCGGGAATTTCTGCCACCGCGCCCATCAGGCGCACACCACCCAGTAACCGTGGGCCAAGCAGGCCTCGCCTGTTCGAAACCGTGGACCAACAGCTGTTGATCGGCCGCGAAATCACCGTCGACGGCCAACCGCAGATGCACGTCAGCAACAGGCTCAGCCAGGAAACACACAGTACCTACACCCGCACCACCAATAGCCTGTGGCAACCAAGCAACGCGCAGCCCGCCACACCCGTAGCCGAACTTTCGGTGCTGGTGGACACCGCCAGGAAGCGCCTAGGCGATGTTGCCAGTCAGCAGACCAAGCTGCAGCAGTACAAGGCACTGAACATGACACCTGCCAGCCTGGAAGACCTGGCCAATGGATATGCCACGACGCTGGCGGACTTGGCACGGGACATCGGCCGCCGCGGTGGGGACGCACTGACCGAGGCGCAGCGCCAGCTCACCGGCAGTCTCGAGCAAGCTGCAGGCGAGCTGCGCAGGGTAGGCAGGCAGTTGCGCATCGATCAGGTCAAAGCCACGCAGCGCCCTGAGCCGGGTCATCTGGATTACCTGCAAAGCCAAGGTGAGGTGCGGATCGGGTGGTCACGGGTGCTGGAGCCGGCCAAGAACAAGCAGGGCCAAGCTATCGAGTATCTGGAGGAGTACCGCATCGACGATGCGGCCACTAATAGCCCTCTGTGGTATGCGCACTTCCACTTCAAGCGCAGGCCAGCACAAGGCTTTGCACGGCTCGAGGCCGGTCACATCAAGCTTGCCCACGAACGCAACCTGGGCGCGGGCGCCTGGCGCGGCGCACTCACGGAAAGCCAGGCCAACAGCCTGTTTGGCGGGTTGCGACCCGCTTAGGGCTAAAGGGTACGGGCCGCCTGGCGGCCCATTCGCGGATCAAGCCCGCGACTGGGTCGCACAGCGCCGCCATTGCCATTACAGCTTGGCGATAGACACTTCGGTGGATTTGACGAACGCAATCACTTCACTGCCTACCTGCAGCTCCAGCTCTTTGACCGAGCGTGTGGTGATCACCGAAGTGACGATGCCGGAAGCGGTCTGTACGTCGATTTCCGACAATACCGGGCCTTCGAGGATTTCTTTCACGGTACCTTTGAACTGGTTGCGGACGTTGATGGCTTTGATAGTCATGGCTTGATTCCTTCTCTTTGGCTTCGGTGAGGTAAGTGGGTCATTCAGTGCGCCCAACGCAGTTGCGTGGGCAAAGGGGCTACAGGGTCCGGCTCGGGCGCAGTGCCCGGTACCGACAGAACACGGTTGAGCACTTCGCTTTCCAGCGCCGCCAGGCGGTGCGAACCCCGCGCCCTTGGCCGAGCCAGGTCAACAGTGAGGTCGAGCCCGACCTCGCCGTCTTCGATCAAAATCACCCGGTCAGCCACGGCAACCGCTTCGCTGACATCGTGGGTAACCAGCAACACGGTAAAACCGTGCTGACGCCAGAGGCGTTCGATCAGTTGCTGCATCTCGATACGGGTCAGCGCATCCAGGGCACCCAGTGGCTCATCGAGCAGCAACAGGCGAGGCTGGTGGATCAGTGCCCGGGCCAGCGCTACACGCTGCTTCTGGCCGCCGGAAAGCGCCGCCGGCCACTCGTTGGCGCGGTCAGCCAGGCCAACCGCCTCCAATGCGTCCAGCGCACGCGGGCGCCAGTTGCCTGACAGGCCCAGGCCGACGTTGTCGATCACCTTCTTCCACGGCAGCAGACGAGCGTCCTGGAACATCAGCCGCGTTTCCTCGCGGGCTTCGGCCAACGGCGCAGCACCGGCCAGCAGTTGACCGGCGCTTGGCTGGTCGAGCCCGGCCAGCAGGCGCAGCAAGGTGCTCTTGCCGCAGCCGCTGCGGCCGACGATGGCGACGAACTGGCCGGCCGGGATGTGCAGGTCGATGCCTTTGAGCACTTCACGCTGGCCAAAGGTCTTGCGCAGGCCGTTGGATGCCAGGGGGATGCCACGCAGCAGGCGTGGCGGCTGTTCCTTGAGCACGGTCATGCGCCCTCCTTCCTGGCAACTTGATAAGCCGGGTGCCAGCGCAGCCAGACACGCTCCAGGCCGCGGGCGGCAAGGTCGGCCAACTTGCCAAGCACGGCGTACAGAACGATGGCCAACACCACCACGTCGGTCTGCAGGAACTCACGGGCGTTCATCGCCAGGTAACCGATACCGGCATTGGCCGAAATGGTTTCTGCCACGATCAGGGTCAGCCACATGAAGCCCAGGGCAAAGCGCACGCCGACCAGAATCGACGGCAGCGCACCGGGCAAAATCACTTGGCGGAACAGGCCGAAACCGGACAGGCCATAGCTGCGCGCCATCTCCACCAGCGCCGGGTCAACGTTGCGGATACCGTGGTAGGTGTTGAGGTAGATCGGGAACAGCGTGCCCAGGGCGACCAGGAAGATCTTCGCCGACTCGTCGATACCGAACCACAGGATCACCAGTGGGATCAGCGCCAGGTGCGGCACGTTGCGGATCATCTGCACCGAGCTGTCGAGCAGGCGTTCGCCCCAGTTCGACAGGCCGGTGATAAAGCCCAGCACCAGGCCGATGCTGCCGCCAATGACGAAACCAAGCCCGGCACGCCAGCCACTGATAGCCAGGTGGGTCCAGATCTCGCCGCTGCGCACCAGCTCGACACCTGCGCTGACCACCGCGCTGGGTGCCGGCAGGATGCGGGTCGACAGCCAGCCCGCGCTGACCGCCAACTGCCAGGCTGCCAGCAGCAGTACCGGCAGGGCCCACGGCGCCAGGCGCTGAGCCAGGGTGGAAGAAGTTGCACGACTCATGGCCCGGCCCTCAGCTCTGCGACACGGACTTGGGCAGGATGTCGTTGGCCACCATCTCGCCGAACGGGCTCACGTAACCACCGGCTTTCGGTTGCTCCGGGCGCTGCACGTCGAGAT
This sequence comes from Pseudomonas sp. 39004, assembly GCF_028682155.1. Classification (NCBI taxonomy): domain Bacteria; kingdom Pseudomonadati; phylum Pseudomonadota; class Gammaproteobacteria; order Pseudomonadales; family Pseudomonadaceae; genus Pseudomonas; species Pseudomonas sp. 39004. The sequence continues at coordinate 2,368 of NZ_JANIAG010000123.1, read as the reverse complement.
GCGGGAACAACAGCTCGGCCACGCGGTAGGACTCTTCCAGGTGTGGGTAACCCGAAAAGATGAACGTATCGATGCCCAGCTCGGCGTATTCCTTGACCCGGGCCGCCACGGTCGGGCCATCGCCGACCAACGCAGTACCGGCACCACCACGCACCAGGCCGACACCCGCCCACAGGTTGGGGCTGACTTCGAGGTTGTCGCGGTTGCCGCCATGCAGGGCCGCCATGCGCTGCTGGCCAACCGAATCGAAGCGCGCCAGCGAGGCCTGGGCACGGGCGATGGTGTCATCGTCCAGGTGCGAAATCAGGCGGTCGGCTGCGGCCCAGGCTTCTTCGTTGGTTTCACGCACGATCACGTGCAGGCGGATGCCAAAGCGTACTTCACGGCCTTGAGCGGCAGCCTTTTCGCGCACCTGGGCGATTTTTTCAGCCACGGCGGCAGGTGGCTCGCCCCAGGTCAGGTACAGCTCGACCTGCTCGGCAGCCAAGTCCTGGGCCGCTTCGGACGAACCGCCGAAATACAGCGGCGGGCGTGGTTGCTGAATCGGCGGGTAGAGCAGCTTGGCGCCCTTTACCTGAATGTGCTTGCCGTCGTAATCGACGCTTTCGCCTTCCAGCACCTTGCGCCAGATGCGGGTGAACTCGACCGAGGCTTCGTAGCGTTCTTCATGGCTCAGGTGCAGGCCGTCACCGGCCAGTTCGTCCGGGTCGCCCCCGGTCACCAGGTTGAACAGTGCACGGCCATTGGACAGGCGGTCCAGGGTCGCGGCCTGGCGCGCCGCCACGGTCGGCGAAATGATGCCGGGGCGCAGGGCAACCAGGAATTTCAGATGCTGGGTCACTGGAATCAGCGACGCCGCCACCAGCCAGGAATCCTCGCAAGAACGCCCGGTAGGGATCAGCACCCCACCAAAACCAAGGCGGTCGGCAGCTTGGGCAATCTGCTGCAGGTAGCCATGGTCGACTGCGCGCGCGCCGTCGGACGTGCCCAGGTACTTGCCGTCACCGTGGGTCGGGAGGAACCAGAAAATGTTAAGGCTCATTGGAGTTGTCTCCTCAAGGGTGGCTCAAGCCGGAGCGGCGCCCCGGCGCAGGCAAATCAATCAAGGCGCACTGGCGACCTTGGCCGGGGGTGTCCAGATCACGTCCTTGATGCTCAGCGGCTTGGGAATAAGCTTGAGTGCCTGGAACGTGTCGGCGATCTTCTGTTGTGCGGCCACCACCTCAGGGGTGAGCGGCGCGGCGCCGTAGCCTTGGCGCTTGACCGAGGTCAGAGTGATGTCGGCAGGCAGCCCCAGCAGCGGTGCGACCTGGTCGGTGACCTCCTGCGGGTTGGCCTGGGACCACTCGCCCACAGCGCGCACTTGCTCGATCAAGGTGCTGATCACAGCCGGGTGCTGGGTGGCGTAGTCACGGGTGGCGAGGTAGAACTGATGGTTGTCGACCAGGCCCTTGCCGTCACGCAGGGTGCGTGCCTGCAGCTGCTGCTCGGCGGCAGCCTGGTAAGGGTCCCAGATCACCCAGGCATCGACGCTGCCGCGCTCGAACGCAGCACGGGCATCGGCTGGAGGCAGGTAGACCGGTTGGATGTCGCTGTACTTGAGGCCGGCGTCTTCCAGCGCACGCACCAGCAGGTAGTGAACGTTCGAACCCTTGTTAAGCGCGACCTTCTTGCCTTTGAGTTCTTTCACCGACTGGATCGGCGAACCCTTGGGTACCAGGATCGCTTCGCTGTGCGGTGCAGGCGGCTCGTAGGCGACATAGAGCAGGTCGGCACCTGCGGCCTGGGCGAACACGGGCGGTGTTTCGCCGGTGACGCCGAAGTCGATGGAGCCGACGTTCAGCCCTTCAAGCAGCTGCGGGCCACCGGGGAATTCGGTCCATTGCACTTGCACGCCCTGTTCGGCCAGGCGCTTCTCCAGCGTGCCCTTGGCCTTGAGCAGCACCAGGGTGCCGTATTTCTGATAACCGATGCGCAGGCTCTCTGCCTGGGCTTGGGTGATGGCGCCGAAGGACACAGCCGCCGCAAACAGGGCGACCAGACCACGACGCAAGAAGACTGTGCGCATGGCGCTCTCCTGTGCGAATAGGGTTCGGGTTGCACCTGCTTGCCTCGTTGACGGGCGAGTAAGGTGGTACAGCAGTAAGGCGGGTCAGATGCTCCAGCGGGCGCTGATCAGCCGTTCATTCAATACACCGGGCGCTACCGGCCGCGGCCGACGGGCCAGGGCAACATGGAACGTTTCCAGCGAGTCATGCAGACGTTCTTGCAGGGCGCTCGCCAGCTGGACTGGCTTGCTGCCTTCTGCGTAGGCGACCTGGCTGTAGCGCCTTGCGTGGCTTGGGCTCTGGGTAGCGGGTTTCTTCGC
>NZ_JANIAG010000122.1:0-17129 GCF_028682155.1 Pseudomonas sp. 39004 | reverse complement strand
TACTGGGGTGGCGCATTACATAATGCCGGCTGGCAGCTACGGTGCAGCAGTGCTGTTGCGCGCATACAAAAACGCCCCGAACTGTCGGGGCGTCTTGTGCTTGCGAACAGCGTGTTACTGGAACAACGACTCGCTGGACAGACCGTTCTTCTCGAGGATCTCGCGCAGACGCTTGAGCCCCTCTACCTGGATCTGCCGTACACGCTCACGGGTCAGGCCGATCTCCAGGCCAACATCCTCCAAGGTGCTGCTCTCGTGCCCGCGCAGACCAAAGCGACGCACTACCACCTCGCGCTGCTTGTCGGTCAGCTCACCCAACCACTGATCGATGCTCTGCGACAGGTCGTCATCCTGCAGCAGCTCACACGGGTCGGTCGGGCGGTCATCGGTGAGGGTATCGAGCAGCGTCTTGTCCGAGTCTGGGCCAAGGGAAACGTCCACTGAAGAAACCCGCTCATTGAGCCCCAGCATGCGCTTGACCTCAGCGACAGGCTTCTCCAGCAAGGTTGCGATTTCTTCTGGCGAAGGCTCGTGGTCGAGCTTCTGGGTCAGCTCCCGCGCGGCACGCAGGTAAACGTTGAGCTCCTTGACCACATGGATCGGCAGGCGAATGGTGCGGGTCTGGTTCATGATCGCCCGCTCGATGGTCTGGCGAATCCACCAGGTCGCATAGGTCGAGAAACGGAAACCACGCTCCGGGTCGAACTTCTCGACTGCGCGGATCAGCCCCAGGTTGCCTTCCTCGATCAGGTCGAGCAACGACAGGCCGCGATTCACGTAACGACGGGCAATTTTGACCACCAGGCGCAGGTTGCTTTCGATCATGCGCTTGCGGCCGGCGGGGTCGCCTTTTTGCGACAGGCGCGCAAAATGCACTTCCTCCTCCGGCGACAGCAGAGGCGAGAAGCCGATTTCGTTGAGGTACAACTGGGTAGCATCAAGTGCCCGAGTGTAATCGATGTACTTGTGCTGCTTGAGCGAAGAGCCGGACTTGGCCCTGGTCCGAACCGAAGGTACAGCAGGTTCGTCTGACACCACATCCGTTTCCAAAACGATGCCCGTCTCCATTAGGAGGACGTCATCGTCGATGTCAAACTCCGGCGCTTCTTTATTGAGAGCCATTGTTATAGTCCTTTGCTGAGTTCGAACTCAGACTCGAGCGGCACCTGTATCCCTGGCAGCGCTGGAGCCTGTCCCCTCTACATCACAGGAACAGGCCGGGTACAACAATCAACGGCGTGGCAGGAACTGGAGTGGATCGACGGGTTTGCCCTGGCGGCGAATCTCGAAATGCAGCTTCACCCGATCAGTGCCCGTGGACCCCATTTCAGCAATCGACTGCCCAGCCTTGACCTGCTGCCCCTCCCGAACCAAAAGCCTGCGGTTGTGACCGTAGGCACTGACGTAGGTATCGCTGTGCTTGATGATGATCAGCTCGCCGTAGCCCCGCAAGCCACTCCCGGCGTAGACCACTGCACCACCAGACGCAGCAAAAACAGGCTGTCCCAAATCACCGGCGATATCAATGCCTTTATTCAAACTACCGTTTGAAGCAAATTTTCCAATCAGCACGCCGTTGGCCGGCCAGGTCCAGCCCCCCACCGCACGCTCTGCAGCCGGCACGGTAGCCACCACCGGCGCAGGGGTTGTCGGGGCCGTGGTTGCCGGCTTGGTGGTGCTGGCAGGTGCGCTGCCGGCGCTGCCAACAGGCCGACGGATGACCGTGGTCTTGCTCGAGGACGACGGGCTGGACACCACCGTGGTGCTGCCCGTGGAACCGCTGCTGAATCGAATCGGCTGGCCGGGGCGAATGGTATAAGGCGCCGGGATGCCGTTACGGGCAGCCAGCTCCTTGTAGTCCCAGCCGTAACGGAAGGCGATGGAGAACAGCGTATCGCCCGGCTTGACGATGTATTGCCCGGAGGTCACCGTCGGCCGCTTGGGCGCTGCATTGTTACGGTCGACCACCCGCGCACTCGTCGAGCTGGTGCTGGAGCAACCCGCCAGCAAGGTGCCCATGGCCAGTGCAAGCACCAGAAGCTTGAAACCCGCCCAATCCTTGCGCTGCCGAATGCCTGTGTGCCCCACCCGCGCTCCCCTCATGGTGCCGAATACCGAAATAACGATAAGAAATGCAATATTGTTGCAATTATAACCGAGCCCACCTGCATTAGGTGGACGGCTGCAAAGGGCCGCTACCGGCAGCGCCATAGCGGATCACCCCGCCAGATAGACAGGGCGAAGGCGCAAGAATTCGTCGCTGCCGTAAATATTCCGTGGTTCAGGCCAGCGGGCCATTGAGCAACGGCACGAAGCGCACGGCCCCGAGGACACGCCGGGAGAACCCGTGCTCCTCGCGCACGATCAGCATCAACTGCTGCGCCTCGCCTGCCGGGCCCACCGGGATCACCATGCGCCCGCCTGGCGCCAACTGGTCGAGCAGTGCTTGTGGCACTTCGGGCGCCACTGCGGTGACGATGATGCCATTGTAGGGTGCCAGCGCCTGCCAGCCCTCGCAACCATCCCCCCAGCGGAACACCACGTTACGCAGGTTCAGCTCCACCAGGCGCTCCTTGGCGCGATCCTGCAGCACCTTGATGCGCTCCACCGAGAACACCCGCTCGACCAGTTGGGCAAGTATCGCCGTCTGGTAACCCGAGCCAGTACCGATCTCCAGCACCTTGTCCAGCGGCCCGGCTTCAAGCAGCAGCTCGCTCATGTGCGCCACCATGAACGGCTGCGAGATGGTCTGGTTGTGGCCGATAGGCAGTGCGGTGTCTTCGTAGGCGCGATGCGCCAAGGCCTCGTCGACGAACAGGTGGCGCGGGGTACGGCGGATCGCGTCGAGCACCTTGGTGTTCGCCACGCCCTCCTCGCACAGGCGCTGTATCAGCCGCTCCCGGGTGCGCTGGGAGGTCATGCCGATACCCCGGCGCAGCATATCGTCCTCGCGCATCAGAGCAGGCCCTCCAGCCAACCGTCGAGCTGTTCGAAAGCATCATTGAAGGTGCGGTCGAGCTGCAGCGGGGTGATCGATACGTAGCCTTGCATCACCGCGTGGAAGTCCGTGCCAGGGCCACCGTCCTCCGCATCACCGGCCACGGCAATCCAGTAACCTTCCTTGCCGCGCGGGTTGACCACCTTGGTCGGTGCCGCCGCTCGCGCCCGGTGACCGAGGCGGGTGAGCTGGATGCCACGGATATGCTCCAGCGGCAGGTTGGGGATGTTGACGTTGAGCACGGTACGCGGCGGCAACTGCAGGCGCGACTGCGCCTCCACCAGGCGCCGGGCGATGTAGGCTGCGGTGGGCAGGTTGTCGGGCTGGCGCGACAGCAACGAAAACGCCAGCGACGTGTTGCCCAGGAAGCGGCCTTCCAGCGCGGCAGCGACGGTACCCGAATACAGCACGTCGTCGCCCAGGTTGGCCCCCAGGTTGATCCCCGACACCACCATGTCCGGCGCCTGCGCCAACAGCCCGTTGAGCCCCAGGTGCACGCAATCGGTCGGCGTGCCGTTGAGGCTGATGAAGCCGTTGGCCAGGGTCTGCGGATGCAGCGGCCGGTCCAGCGTCAGCGAACTGCTGGCGCCGCTCTTGTCTTGATCCGGGGCAATTACCACGCACTCGGCGTAATCCACCAGCGCAGCATGCAGCGCGGCGAGGCCTGGTGCGGTAACACCGTCGTCGTTCGAAATCAGAATACGCATGGGCTGTCCGTCTGCCCTGCCGGCACCAGATCCACGACTTCGCGCACTACTACGGTGGCGAAGCATCCGGCCGGAAGGACGAATTCCAGTTGCAGGATATCAGGCTCCGGATAATGCCACGTCAGGCCGCCAATAGGGAGCCGCAGAATGCGCCGTTCGTGATCCATGCCCGCTTGGGTGAGCCAATGACAAAGTGCCGGCTGCCGCGCCGCGACTGCAGCTTCCAACTCGCCAGTGGCACCCGCGGCGGGCGTTTCGCCCTCGCCCCACAACGCACCGGTGGGATGCAGATCGAGAATATCCAGCCGCGGATCTGAACATTCCTGCTCTGTAGCAGGAAAGAAACTACGGCTAGTGGTGAATGCCAGGAGGTCCCCGACCTGCGCACGTGCCCAGCTACCCTCGGCAACACGGGCGGCGAGGATCTGGTTGAACAGGTAGCTGCGCCCCGCCGAGAGCAGGCGCGAACGCACGTTGCGCTGCTCGGGCAGGGCTTTGCGTGCGGCCCAGTCGAGCGCGTCGTGGACATTGCCACCAGCATGGCCGAAGCGCTGGCTGCCGAAGTAGTTAGGCACACCGTGCTGCTTGAGCGCTTCCAGCCGCGCGTCCAGCGCCTGATGATCGGCGGCAAGGCCGGTCAGGCGGAGGGTGAAGCCGTTGGCCGAATGCGCGCCACGCTGCAGCTTGCGCTGGTGGCGTACCTGTTTGAGCACACGCAGGCTGGCATCCTCGGCACGCGACAGGTCGGGGTCGGCCTTGCCGGGCAGGTGCAGGCTGAACCACTGACGGGTCAGGGCCTGGCGGTCCTTGAGCCCGGCATAGCTGATCGAACGGGCCGGTACGCCAGCGGCGCGGGCCAGTCGGCGGGCGGCTTCTTCAGTGTTGAGGTCGCGTTTTTCAACCCACAGCCACAGGTGCTCACCTTGGCCGGACAACGGAATGTCCAGCACCTCGTCGACCTGGAAGTCTTCAGCCACGGCCTTGAGTACCGCAGTCCCCAGGGGTTCGCCCGATGCGCGCGGGCCCAGCAGTTCCAGTTCGGTCATGCTGGCAGCAGCAGGGCCACCGCGTGCACGGCGATACCCTCCTCACGGCCGGTGAAGCCCAGCTTCTCGGTGGTGGTGGCCTTGACGTTGACTTGGTCGAGTTCCACCTGCAGGTCCTCGGCGATCAACTGGCGCATGGTCTCGATGTGCGGCGCCATTTTCGGTGCCTGGGCGACGATGGTGGCGTCGACATTGCCCACCTTCCAGCCCTTGGCCTGGACGATGCCGACCACATGGCGCAACAAGGCACGGCTGTCGGCGCCCTTGAACTGCGGGTCGGTGTCGGGGAAGTGCTTGCCGATGTCACCCAACGCAGCGGCGCCGAGCAAGGCATCGCTCAGAGCGTGCAGCAGCACGTCACCGTCGGAGTGGGCCAGAAGGCCATGTTTGTGGGGGATACGGACCCCGCCCAGGGTAATGAAATCACCGTCACAGAAACGGTGCACATCGTAGCCATGGCCAATACGCATAGAAAAACGCCCTGATTGAGTCAGGGCGTGATTCTACCTGCTTTGTGCCGTATTGGGGCTGCGCTTATACCCGGCCCAGTGCCGCCGCGTGATGACGCAAGTGCGCGTCGATGAAGCTGGCGATGAAGTAGTAGCTGTGGTCATAGCCAGGCTGCAGACGCAGGGTCAGCGCGTGCCCACCTTTGCGCGCCGCTTGCTCCAGCGCCTCGGGTTTGAGCTGCTTCTCGAGGAAGTCGTCACGGTCGCCCTGATCCACCAGCAACGGTGGGCAGCTACCTGCAGGCGTTTCCGCCAGCAGCACACTGGCATCCCACTCGCGCCAGCGTGCACGATCGTCACCCAGGAAGCGGCTGAAGGCCTTTTCGCCCCACGGGCAATCCATCGGGTTGCTGATCGGCGAAAACGCCGATATCGAGCGGTAGCGCCCCGGGTTGCGCAAGGCACACACCAATGCGCCATGCCCCCCCATCGAGTGGCCACTGATGCTGCGCTGGTCGGACGCCGGGAAGTGCGCCTCGATCAGGGCTGGCAGTTCCTCCACCACGTAGTCATGCATACGGTAATGCTGCGCCCAGGGTTGCTGGGTGGCATTGAGGTAGAAGCCGGCCCCCAGGCCAAAGTCCCACGCGCCGTCGGGGTCGCCGGGCACCTGCTCGCCACGCGGGCTGGTGTCGGGCGCGACGATGATCAGCCCAAGCTCGGCAGCAAGGCGCTGGGCGCCGGCCTTCTGCATGAAGTTCTCGTCGGTGCAGGTCAGGCCGCTGAGCCAGTACAGCACCGGCAGCTTCGCGCCCTGTTCGGCCTGTGGCGGCAGGTACACGGCAAACACCATGTCGCAGCCGAGCACCTTGGAGTGATGACGGTACCGCTTGTGCCAGCCGCCGAAGCTCTTCTGGCAAGAGATGTTGTCCAGGCTCATGGCAGACCTCAGAAGTGGATCACGCTACGGATGCTCTTGCCTTCATGCATCAGATCGAAGGCCTTGTTGATGTCTTCCAGGCCCATGGTGTGGGTGATGAACGTATCCAGCGGGATCTCGCCCTTCTCGGCCATGTCGACGTAGCTTGGCAGCTCGCTGCGCCCGCGCACACCACCGAACGCCGAACCGCGCCAGACGCGACCGGTCACCAGTTGGAACGGACGGGTGGCGATTTCCTGGCCGGCACCGGCAACACCGATGATGACCGACTCGCCCCAGCCCTTGTGGCAGCACTCCAGGGCCGCGCGCATCAGTTGCACGTTACCGATGCACTCGAAGGAGAAGTCCACGCCGCCATCGGTGAGGTCGACGATCACTTCCTGGATCGGGCGGTCGTACTCTTTCGGGTTGATGCAGTCGGTGGCACCCAGCTGGCGGGCGATTTCGAACTTGGCCGGGTTGATGTCGATGGCGATGATGCGCGAAGCCTTGGCCTTGACTGCGCCAATGATCGCCGACAGGCCGATGCCGCCGAGGCCGAAGATGGCCACGGTATCACCGGGCTTGACCTTGGCGGTGTTGAGCACGGCACCGATACCGGTGGTGACGCCGCAACCGAGCAGGCAGACCTTCTCCAGCGGGGCTTCCTTCTGGATCTTGGCCACGGAAATTTCCGGCAGCACGGTGTACTCGGAGAAGGTCGACGTGCCCATGTAGTGGAACAGCTGCTGGCCTTTGTAGGAGAAGCGCGTGGTGCCGTCGGGCATCAGGCCCTTGCCCTGGGTGGCGCGAATGGCTTGGCACAGGTTGGTCTTGCCCGAACGGCAGAATTTGCACTGGCCGCACTCCGGGGTGTAGAGCGGAATGACATGATCGCCCACGGCCACGGAGGTCACGCCCTCGCCCACCGCCTCGACGATCGCGCCACCTTCGTGGCCAAGGATCGAGGGGAAGATCCCTTCCGGGTCAGCACCGGACAGGGTATAGGCGTCGGTGTGGCAGACACCGCTGGCAACCACGCGCAGCAGCACTTCGCCGGCCTTGGGCATGGCCACGTCCACTTCGACGATTTCCAGGGGTTTCTTGGCTTCGAAGGCTACGGCAGCACGGGACTTGATCATCAAAGGTCTCCAGACAGAAGGTCAGTTCAGTCTCGCAGTGTAATTCATGCTTTTTTGATGAATAATCCAGGCAAAGACAAAACATTATTGCCATGCAGGGATAATCAATGAGCAGCCGCTGGGAAGGCATCGACGAATTTGTTGCGGTGGCCGAATCTGGCCAGTTCACCGCCGCAGCTGAGCGCCTGGGGGTGTCGTCCTCGCATATCAGCCGTCAGATCGCGCGGCTGGAGGAGCGCCTGCAGACGCGCCTGCTGTACCGCAGCACCCGGCGCGTCACCTTGAGCGAAGCCGGGCAGACGTTCCTGCAGCACTGCCAACGCCTGCAGGATGGCCGTGAAGAAGCCCTACGCGCGATGGGCGACCTGGCCAGCGAGCCCAAGGGCTTGCTGCGCATGACCTGTGCGGTGGCCTATGGCGAGCGCTTCATCGTGCCACTGGTGACGCGCTTCATGGCGCAGTACCCGCAACTGCGGGTTGAAGTGGAACTGAGCAACCGCACGCTGGACCTGCTGCATGAAGGCATGGACCTGGCCATTCGCCTCGGCCGGCTGGCCGACTCCAGGCTGGTTGCCGCCCGCCTGGCACCGCGGCGCATGTTCCTGTGCGCCTCGCCGGCTTATCTGGAGCGCTACGGTCGGCCGCACAGTCTGTCGGAACTGGCCCGGCACAACTGCCTGATTGGCAGTTCGGACCTGTGGGCGCTGCTGCAGGACGGCCGCGAGATCAGCCAGCGGGTGCAGGGCAACTGGCGCTGCAACAGCGGGCAAGCCGTGCTGGACGCGGCTTTGCTGGGGATGGGCCTGTGCCAATTGCCGGACTATTACGTGCTGGAGCACCTCAACAGCGGTGCGCTGGTGTCACTGCTGGAGGCACATCAGCCACCGAATACGGCAGTGTGGGCGCTGTACCCGCAGCAACGGCATCTGTCGCCGAAGGTTCGGCGGCTGGTGGATTACCTGAAAGAAGGGCTGGCGGGGTTGCCGGAGTATCGACTGGGCTGACTTCAGCGTCGCCCAGCCCAGCGCTGGCGCAACCACTCCAAATCTTCCGGCCGGGTCACCTTGATGTTGTCGCTGCGGCCCTCGACCAGCCGCGGCGCCTGGCCGGACCATTCGATGGCTGACGCCTCGTCGGTGACCACCACATCGGAAACCAGGCACTCGGCCAGCGCTCGGTGCAAGGCGCCGAGGCGGAACATCTGCGGTGTATAGGCCTGCCAGATGGTGCTGCGGTCTACGGTGGCCGTGACCCGACCCGTAGCATCGGCACGCTTCAATGTATCGCGCGCCGGTACTGCCAACAGGCCGCCAACAGGGTCATTGGCCAATGCTGACAACAGTTTGTCCAGGTCGGTACGCGCAAGGTTCGGCCGCGCAGCATCGTGCACCAGTACCCAGTCGTTGTCCGAAGCCCCTTGCGCATGCAGCAGCAGCAAGGCGTTGAGCACCGAGTCGGCGCGCTCGCGGCCACCCGCCGCGCGCTGGATGCGCGGGTCGCTGGCGCAGCGCAGGCCGGGCCAGTACGGGTCATCTTCGGCAATGCTGACCACCACGCCCTTGAGCGTGGGGTGGCCAAGAAAACAGTCGAGGCTGTGCTCGAGAATAGTCTGCCCGGCCAGCTCCAGGTACTGCTTGGGGCGGTCGGCAGCCATGCGGGCACCAACGCCCGCAGCAGGAATCACGGCCCAGAAGGCCGGTAATGTATCAGTCATTTTTGCGGCAACTGGAAGAGGGTTTCGCCCTCTTTGACCATCCCCAATTCATGACGAGCCCGTTCTTCCACGGTCTCCATACCTTTCTTCAACTCCAGGACTTCTGCATCAAGCACGCGGTTACGTTCAAGCAGACGCTCGTTTTCGGCATGCTGCTCGGCGATCTGCTGCTTGAGCTCGGTCACTTGCGCCAGGCTGCCGTTGCCCACCCAAAGGCGGTACTGCAGGCCACCCAACAGCAGAAGCAGAACGAGGAACAACCAATAGGGACTGCGCATCAAGGTATCCAGGTTAAAAAGACCGCCGCGTACTGTTCACTTCGGGGCCTCGAATAGCACGAAGCCTGGCCGAGGCCAGGCTTCGTCGACAGAAACCCGTTGGAAGTGTAGGAACATTCAGTGCGAATGTTCCGACAGCTCCGGCTGCTGTCTTTTTACCATCTCTTGCTTAACCGCGAAACTCGGTACGACCACGGTAAACCGCCTTGGCACCCAGTTGCTCTTCGATGCGCAGCAGTTGGTTGTACTTCGAAACGCGGTCGGAACGGCACAGCGAACCGGTCTTGATCTGGCCGGCAGCAGTACCCACGGCCAGGTCGGCGATGGTCGAGTCTTCGGTTTCACCGGAACGGTGCGAGATCACCGCGGTGTAGCCGGCAGCCTTGGCCATCTGGATGGCTTCCAGGGTTTCGGTCAGCGAACCGATCTGGTTGAACTTGATCAGGATCGAGTTACCGATGCCCTTCTCGATGCCTTCCTTGAGGATCTTGGTGTTGGTCACGAACAGGTCGTCACCGACCAGTTGCACCTTCTCGCCGATCTTGTCGGTGAGGATCTTCCAGCCAGCCCAGTCGGACTCGTCCAGGCCGTCTTCGATCGAGATGATCGGGAAGCGCTCGGTCAGGCCTTTCAGGTAGTCGGCAAAGCCTTCGGCGTCGAACGACTTGCCTTCGCCGGACAGGTTGTACTTGCCGTCTTCGTAGAATTCGGAAGCCGCGCAGTCCAGGGCCAGGGTCACGTCGGTGCCCAGCTTGTAGCCTGCTTTTTCCACGGCTTCAGCGATGGCCGCCAGGGCGTCTTCGTTGGACGCCAGGTTCGGCGCGAAGCCGCCTTCGTCACCAACGGCAGTGTTCAGGCCGCGAGCCTTCAGTACCGCCTTGAGGTGATGGAAGATTTCGGTGCCCATGCGCAGGCCGTCGGAGAAGGTCTTGGCGCCAACCGGCTGCACCATGAACTCCTGGATATCGACGTTGTTGTCGGCGTGCTCGCCACCGTTGATGATGTTCATCATCGGAACCGGCATCGAGTACTGGCCCGGGGTGCCGTTCAGGTTGGCGATGTGCGCGTACAGCGGCAGGTCCTGGTCCTGGGCAGCGGCCTTGGCGGCAGCCAGGGAAACAGCCAGGATGGCGTTGGCGCCCAGCTTGGCTTTGTTCTCGGTACCGTCCAGGTCGATCATGGCGCGGTCCAGAGCCTTCTGCTCGGAAGGGTCCTTGCCCAGCAGCAGGTCGCGGATCGGGCCGTTGATGTTGGCGACGGCCTTCAGCACGCCCTTGCCCAGGTAACGGCTCTTGTCGCCATCACGCAGCTCCAGCGCTTCGCGCGAGCCGGTAGAAGCACCGGACGGCGCGCAAGCGCTACCGATGATGCCGTTGTCGAGCAGTACATCGGCTTCCACGGTGGGGTTGCCACGCGAATCGAGAACTTCACGACCTTTGATGTCGACGATTTTTGCCATTGTTGTAAGCACTCCAGAATTGACGAAAACAACGCAGCTTAGGAAATCCTTGCACTTCACCAGGCGGGGTATGCAGCAGGCAGGCCTGATAAAAGCACTCCCTGACCAAACGGTCAGGGAGAGAACGGGCGGTACTTTACCCGAGAAATGAGCTTTACGCGGTTTCTACCGTCGGAAAACTTTTCACCAGGTCGTCCAATTGCTTGAGCTGGGCCAGGAACGGCTCCAGTTTGTCCAGGCGCAGGGCGCATGGACCATCGCACTTGGCGTTGTCCGGATCGGGGTGGGCCTCGAGGAACAGGCCAGCCAGGCCCTGGCTCATGCCGGCCTTGGCCAGGTCGGTGACCTGGGCGCGGCGGCCACCGGCAGAGTCCGAGCGGCCGCCCGGCATTTGCAGGGCGTGGGTCACATCGAAGAATACCGGGTACTCGAACTGCTTCATGACGCCGAAGCCGAGCATGTCCACTACCAGGTTGTTGTAGCCGAAGCTCGAACCACGCTCGCAGAGGATCAACTGATCGTTACCGGCCTCTTCACACTTGGCCAGGATGTGTTTCATCTCCTGGGGTGCGAGGAACTGAGCTTTCTTGATGTTGATCACCGCGCCGGTCTTGGCCATGGCCACCACCAGGTCGGTCTGGCGCGACAGGAAGGCCGGCAACTGGATGATGTCGCAGACCTTGGCCACCGGCTCGGCCTGGTAAGGCTCGTGCACGTCGGTGATCACCGGCACGTTGAAGGTGCGCTTGATCTCTTCGAAGATCTTCAGCCCCTCTTCCATGCCCGGGCCACGGTAGGACGCCACCGACGAACGGTTGGCCTTGTCGAAGCTGGCCTTGAACACGTACGGGATACCGAGCTTCTCGGTCACCCGCACGTACTCTTCGCAGACCTTCAGGGCCAGGTCACGGGACTCCAGAACGTTCATGCCGCCGAACAGGACGAACGGCTTGTCGTTGGCGATCTCGATGTTACCGACGCGAATGATCTTCTGGGTCATTGATCAGGCCTTGTTCTTCTGAGCCAGGGCTGCCTTGACGAAGCCACTGAACAGCGGGTGGCCGTCACGCGGGGTCGAGGTGAACTCCGGGTGGAACTGGCAGGCGACGAACCATGGGTGGTCCTTGGACTCGACCACTTCCACCAGCGCGCCGTCTTCGGAACGACCGGAGACCACCAGGCCAGCGTCGAGCAGCTGTGGCAGCAGGTTGTTGTTCACTTCGTAGCGGTGACGGTGACGCTCGGTGATCACGTCCTTGCCGTAGCAGTCGTGAACCTTGGAACCCGAGACGATCTGGCAATCCTGTGCGCCCAGGCGCATGGTGCCGCCCAGGTCGGAGGCTTCGGTGCGGGTCTCGACGGCACCGGTGGCATCGGCCCACTCGGTGATCAGGCCGACGACCGGGTGGCCGCTGTTGCGGTCGAACTCGGTGGAGTTGGCGTCCTTCCAGCCCATCACGTTACGGGCGAACTCGATCACGGCAACCTGCATGCCCAGGCAAATACCCAGGTACGGCACCTTGTTCTCACGGGCGTATTGCACCGCAGTGATCTTGCCTTCGACGCCGCGCAGGCCGAAACCGCCCGGTACCAGAATGGCATCGGCGCCTTCGAGCAGGCTGGTGCCCTGGTTCTCGATGTCTTCGGAGTCGATATAGCGCAGGTTGACCTTGGTACGGTTGGTGATGCCGGCGTGGCTCATCGCTTCGATCAGCGACTTGTACGCATCCAGCAGCTCCATGTACTTGCCGACCATGGCGATGGTCACTTCGTGCTCTGGGTTGAGCTTGGCGTCGACCACTTTGTCCCACTCGGACAGGTCGGCGCTGTTGCACTGCAGGCCGAAGCGCTCGGTGACGAAATCATCCAGGCCCTGAGCATGCAGGATGCCCGGGATCTTGTAGATGGTATCGGCGTCTTCCAGCGCAATCACCGCCCGCTCTTCAACGTTGGTGAACTGGGCGATCTTGCGACGCGACGAGCTGTCGATCGGGTGATCGGAGCGGCATACCAGCACGTCAGGCTGCAGGCCGATGGAGCGCAGCTCCTTGACCGAGTGCTGGGTAGGCTTGGTCTTGGTCTCGCCAGCAGTGGCGATGTACGGAACCAGCGTCAGGTGCATCAGCATCGCGCGCTTGGCGCCGACTTCGAAACGCAACTGGCGGATGGCCTCGAGGAACGGCTGCGACTCGATGTCGCCGACGGTACCGCCGATTTCCACCAGGGCCACGTCGGCATCGCCGGCACCCTTGATGATGCGACGCTTGATCTCGTCGGTGATGTGCGGGATGACCTGGATGGTCGCGCCCAGGTAGTCACCACGACGCTCTTTGCGCAGCACGTGCTCGTAGATGCGGCCAGTGGTGAAGTTGTTGTTCTGGGTCATGGTCGTGCGGATGAACCGCTCGTAGTGGCCCAGGTCAAGGTCAGTCTCGGCGCCATCATGGGTGACGAAGACTTCACCGTGCTGGAACGGACTCATGGTGCCAGGATCGACGTTGATGTACGGATCCAGCTTGAGCATGGTGACCTTGAGCCCCCGCGCTTCCAGGATGGCCGCCAGGGAAGCCGAGGCAATGCCTTTCCCCAATGAAGAAACAACACCGCCCGTGACGAATATGTAGCGCGTCATGAAAAACCCTAGAAGTCTGCGTTAAGGCGGCCAGCGCCGCCGGAGAAAGCGAAGGAAGGCCGAAGCCCCCGATCACCTGCGTCAATCACAGTGCATCTCGAAAAACTGCCGCGTCTGTACAAACCAGGGTATCCCCGGCATGGAGCTCGCTCGTCATTTCCAGAATCAGCCCAGCAAAAAACTGCGTGGTAATCGGCAACTGCTGTGTTTCCGAGGAACGCACAGAAGTTGTATCAAGAAGGGAGGGTAGTCTACCGGAATGTACCCTTCAGCTCAAACCTTGCGCGTTCGTCGGAGGCAGCCAATGCAGCTGGCAATCCGCCTGGCCGAGTTCGGGCAGATTGGCCACTGCCAGCAAGCGCTCGCCCTGATACAGCAATGGCAGGCGCGCACGCACGAAATGCGGCACCTGCAGTGCGTTGAGCAAGCGCTTCAGGTCGCGCCGGCCACGCCCTGCAAGTTCAAGCACTTCACCGCCCTGACGATAGCGGATACACAGCCCGGCCAGGGGCTGGGACGCAGTCAACCGCACACTGCCGTTGCCTGGCAGTGCCAGCACCGCAGAGGGCTCGGGCCAGGCGAACTCGCCTTGCGGTGCCTGCAGCCAGTCACCGCTCAACCACCAGATACGGCCGTTGCTGCGCAGCAACCGGCCGTCGGCCAGGCGCCAGACCGGCTGGGCGTCGGCTGCGGCATCACGCAGATCGGCCCAGCCAGCCCAGTGACGCGCGTCGGGCAACCGGGTGCGAGCGCTGAGCCAGTATTGCAGGGCATTGCGCTGACGAGCGGGCGTCAGCGCCGTGAGCACCGCAAGGTCGAGGGAATCCAGCCGCGCCCAGGGCGCAGCAGCGCCCTCCCCGGCCTTGGCCAGATCGGCCTGGGCCACTTCATCCAGCAGCCCCAGCGCTTCACCCAGGTGCTCGGCGCAACGGGCCAGGTTCTGGCTGGCCTGCGGCCAACGCTGCTGCAGCACGGGGAACACTTCGCCGCGCAAATAATTGCGGGCAAAGGCGGTGTCGCTGTTAGAGGGGTCTTCAATCCAGCTCACCCCCTGGGCTTGGGCATACGCCTGCAACTGTTGGCGCGCAATCGCCAGCAGTGGCCTGGCCAGCGTGCCCTGCCCCAGCGCCCGCTCGGCCTGCATCGCGGCCAAACCGCGCAGGCCGGTGCCACGCAACAGACGAAAGAGCAAGGTTTCTGCCTGGTCTTCGCGATGTTGCCCGGTGAATAGCACTTCACCGGGGCCGAGCAGTTGCTTGAATGCCGCGTAACGGGCATCGCGGGCAGCCTGCTCGAGGCTGGCACCGGGCGCGACCTGGACCTGTATCACGCTGAGCGGGATGCCCAGCGTGGCGCAGACATGCGTGCAGTGCGCCGGCCAGGCGTCAGCCGCAGGCTGTAGACCGTGATGGATATGGATGGCGTGCAGAGGAGGCGCTGGGTGAGTACGGGCGTAATCGGCCAGCAGGTGCAGGAGGACGGTAGAGTCGAGGCCGCCGGAGAAAGCGACGTGCCAGGTGGGGGCTTGAAGCCAGGGGGTGAGGTTGAGCATGAGGGCCTCACACGGCTTGGAATCGCTGGGGCCGCAAAGCGGCCCCAGTGATGCATCAGAGGCCGTAGCTCATCAGGCGCTCGTAGCGACGGGCCAACAGCGCGTCATTATCAAGCTTGCCAAGCATGTCCAACTGCTGCACCAGATCAGCACGAATGCTTTCCGCCATCTGCGCCGGGTCACGGTGGGCGCCACCCAGCGGCTCCTGGATGACCTTGTCGACGATGTTCAGGCTCTTCAGGCGCTCGGCCGTGATGCCCATGGCCTCGGCGGCATCGGCAGCCTTGTCGGCGGTCTTCCACAGGATCGAAGCGCAACCTTCTGGCGAGATCACCGAGTAGGTGGAGTACTGCAGCATGTTCAGCTGATCGCACACACCAATGGCCAGCGCACCGCCAGAACCACCTTCACCGATCACGGTGGCGATGATTGGCGTCTTCAGGCGCGCCATGACGCGCAGGTTCCAGGCGATCGCTTCGCTCTGGTTGCGCTCTTCGGCGTCGATGCCCGGGTAGGCGCCCGGTGTGTCGATGAAGGTCAGGATCGGCATCTTGAAGCGCTCGGCCATTTCCATCAGGCGGCACGCCTTGCGGTAGCCCTCCGGGCGTGGCATGCCGAAGTTGCGGCGCACTTTCTCGCGCACTTCACGGCCCTTCTGGTGGCCGATGACCATTACCGCCTGACCATCCAGGCGAGCGGTACCGCCCACGATCGCGGCGTCGTCGGAGAAGTGGCGGTCACCGTGCAGCTCTTCGAATTCGGTGAAGATGTGCTGCAGGTAGTCCAGGGTGTATGGACGACGCGGGTGACGGGCCAGCCGGGCGATCTGCCAGCTGGTCAGGTTGCCGAAGATGCTTTCGGTCAGGGTATTGCTCTTGTCTTGCAGACGGGCAATTTCATCGCTGATGTTCAGCGAGTTGTCGTTACCCACCAGGCGCAGCCCTTCGATCTTGGCTTGCAGGTCGGCAATCGGCTGTTCGAAATCGAGGAAATTCGGGTTCATAGGCATCCGTCTTGGGTCTACGGCCAGGCGGCCGGCCGGTTGATCCGTTTGGCGCCCTACCTTAAGGGATCGGGCGCATTCAGGTCGAGATTAAAATTCGTCGATTCAACGATATTGCAGGAAGACGTTCTCACGCCCGAACTGGTCACGCAGTGCCTGAATCAGGCCGTCCGCCGGGTCGATCGACCATTCATCGGCGAACTGCAGCATGGCCTTGGCGTCACTGCCGGTGTACTCCAGGGTGATCGGGCAGCCGCCGCGGTGCCGGGTGATCAGCTCACCCAGCCAGTTCAGGCGGTCGCCCTTGAGCGCGTCATGGGCGACTTTCAGGCGCAGGCTTTCGGCCAGACGCGTGCGGGCATCTTCCATGGTCATCACCTGCTTGACCCGCAGGCGCAAGCCACCGGAGAAGTCATCGTTGCTGACCTCGCCTTCGACCACGACCATGGCATCGTTCTGCAGCAGTGACTGGGCAGCCATGAAGGAGTCGGCAAACAGCGACGCCTCGATACGCCCAGAGCGGTCATCGAGGGTGACGAAGCCCATCTTGTCACCCTTCTTGTTCTTCATTACCCGCAGGGCAATGATCATGCCGGCGATCGTCTGCGACTCGCGGGACGGCTTCAGGTCGATGATGCGCTGGCGGGCGAAACGGCGAATCTCGCTTTCGTACTCATCGATCGGGTGGCCGGTAAGGTACAGGCCAAGCGTGTCCTTCTCGCCTTTGAGGCGCTCTTTGAGGGTGAGTTCGCGGACCTTGCGGTGGTTGGCATAGACGTCCGAATCGGCCTCCACGAACAACCCACCGAACAGGTCGACATGGCCGCTGTCGGCGGTACGTGCGGTCTGCTCGGCAGACTTGACCGCCTCTTCCAGCGCCGCCAGCAAGGTTGCGCGGTTGCGGTCGATGTTGGCCTGGTAGGCCTTGATTTCGTCATGGAAGTACGGGCCGAGGCGGTCCAGTGCACCACTGCGGATCAGCGCATCGAGGGTGCGCTTGTTAACGCGCTTGAGGTCGACACGCTCACAGAAATCGAACAGGTCCTTGAACGGCCCGCCCTGCGCACGCACTTCGACGATGGCTTCGACCGGCCCCTCGCCCACGCCCTTGATCGCGCCCAGGCCATAGACGATACGGCCATCGTCGTTGACGGTGAACTTGAAGTCGGAGGTGTTCACATCGGGCGCGTCGAGGCGCAGCTTCATGCTGCGCACAGATCGGAAGAGCGT
>NZ_JANIAG010000121.1:0-17217 GCF_028682155.1 Pseudomonas sp. 39004 | reverse complement strand
GGCTATTTGATTTTATTTGTAGGATGTTGCCGATCTGGCAGCAGTGGGCTGCTTGGCGGGTGCTGCTGGGGCAGCAGCTGCTCATCAGGAATGCTGGGGCAGCCAAGCGGCCCCCCTGCAATCACACCGCCAACCGCGAAGTCGAGCCGATCACACTCTCCAATACCCTGAAGTCGATCCATTCGCGCACATCGAACCGGCGCGGTATGAACCCCCACCTGAACAAGAACTCGGTAAAGTCCTGCAACGCGTCGATCGAACGCCCATCCAGCGTCGTGCGCAAGCGCCGGTGGGCATCATCACCGTAAGCCGCCGCTACCCAGTACTCGCTGGTGTTCAGTTCGCGCGCCAGAAAACGCCGGGTCTCCTCCGGGTTGGCCCAGGCCCACTGCTCGGTGCGCAGCACGGTGTCGACCAGTGTGCGGCTGGCATCGAAGTGCTCTTCCAGCAGGTGCCTGTCCACGGTCAAGGTGCGCGGCGTACCGTTGTTGCTGCGGATCAACGGGTCGGGGTGGCTGCCGGTGTCGACCACCACCCGCAGGCCGAACTCGTGGGCCAGGTGTACCGCGTGGGCGCCCTTGAGGAAGATCGCGTCGATGTCGCCGCGCAGCAGGCCGATCAGCTCATTGTTGCGCCGGCTGAAGCGGCTGGTGTCCAGGCTCACTTCGGCGCCGTACAGGTGCTGCTTGGCATCGTCGCTGTAGGTGCCGCCGTAGGGGTAGTCGACCAGATCGACATCAGCCACGCTCAGGCCTTCGAGCTTGAGCGCGTTCTCCAGCCCGCGCAGGGCCTGCGCGCGGGTGAAGTCGATTTGCACGTTGGCCCACTTGGGCAGGCCGAAGCGGCGGTTTTTCAGGTCGCGGATACTGCGCACACCGCTTTCTTCGGTGGTCAGAATCAGCTGCACCTCGTCGCTCCACGACAGCCCCAGCACCCGGGTTTCGACCCCGCTGGCATAGGCCCAGATCGCCGGGATGTTGCCACCGTGGCGCACGGAGTTCTGCAGGTGATGGTCGTAGTGGGCTTCGCGCACCTCCCGTTCGCTGGACTCGCGCAACGACTGGATGTTGGTGCCGAACGGCGCAAAAGCTTCGGCCAGGCGCCCGGATTGCACGGCAATGCCGAGCCCGGTGGGCACAGGGCTGTGGGTGTACCAGAGAGTTTCCAGTGGCTTGGTCATGGGGTAACGGGCTTCCTGTCCAGGGGAGTGGGTGCCAGCAAGTGGTCCAGCGGTTGGCGGTCGATCCAGTCGCGTACCTCGAAACGGTTCGGGATGAAGCGCCAGCGTTTGAGAAATTCGACAAAATCTTGCAGGGCGTCGATGGCCTGCTCCTCCAGCCGGGTGCTCAGACGCAAGTGGGCATCGGCGCCGTAAGCGACCGTGACCCAGTATTCGCTGCTGTTGGTTTCCTGGGCCAGGTAGCGGCGGGTTTCGTCGGGGTGCTGATGGGCCCAGCGCTCGGCGCGCAGTACTGACGACAGCAAGGTGCGCACCACCTTCGGGTGCTGCGCCAGCAGGTGGCTGTCCACCGCCAGGGTACGCGGCGTGCCGTTGTTGCTGCGGATCAGCGGGTCGGGGTGGCTGCCGGTGTCGATCACCGTGTGCAAGGCAAAGGCATGGGCCAGTTGCACGGCGCTGGCGCCCTTGAGGAAGATGGCATCGACCTCGCCGCGCAGCAGCCCGGCCAGCTCCAGGTTGCGGCCTTCGCTTTGGCTGCTGGATACCGGTGTACCGGCCACATTGCGCACCGGGCGGTCGCTGAAGGTACCGTCGTAGTGGTAGTTGACCAACGCCACGTCGCCCACTTGCAGGCCTTCGAGCTTCAGGGCGTTTTCCAGCCCACGCAAGGCCTGGGCGCGGGTGAAGTCGATCTGCGCCGAGGCCCAGTCGGGCAGGCCGAAGCGGCGCCCCTTGAGGTCTTTGACCGTGTGGATGCCACTGTCTGGGCGGGTCAGGATCAACTGCGCCTCATCGGCCCAGGACAGCCCGATCACGCGTGTGTCCCGCCCTTGGGCACGGGCCCAGATCGCCGGAATGCTGCCACCGTGGCGCACCGAGTTGCGCAGGCTGTGGTCGAAGTGCGATTCGCGCACCGCCTGCTGGTCGGCCTCGCGCAGCGACTGCACCTGGGTGCCGAGGCTGGCCAGGTCGTCCTGCAGCCAGCCTTGCTGCACGGCGATGCCCAGGCCGGTGGGCACTGGGCAGCGGGTATACCACAGGGTGTCGAGGGGGTTGCTCATGTGCATGCTCCGGTCGGCTTCAGGCGCTGGCCTTCAAGGGGGTGGTGGCCGCAGTCTGCTGCACCAGTGGCAGCACTTCCTGGCCAATGCGCAAGGCCTCTTCCAGGTGCGGGTTGGCGGCCAGGATGAAGGTGCTGAAACCGGCATCACGGTATTCGGCCAGGCGCTCGGCGATGTGCTGGTGGCTACCCACCAGGCCCACGGTCGGGCCGGGTTTGGCCTTGGCGAAACCGGCCCACAGGTTGCGTGCCAGGACCAACTCGTCGAACCCTTGCAGGTGTTGGTGGTAGGCCGCCTGGCGTGCGCCGCCGACCGAGTCGGAGCCGCTGACGAAGCCCTTGGCCGAGGCGCTGGCCTTGCCTTCCAGGCGCTCGAACTGCTGGCGCAGTTCACGCCAGGCCTGCTCTTCGGTCTCGCGGGCGAACAGGTCGACGCGCAGGCCGAAGCGCACCGTGCGCCCTTGTTTGTCGGCCAGCTCGCTGACCCGCTCGATATGGGGCTTGAGCTTGTCGATCGGCTCGGCCCAGTTCAGGTACACATCGGCGTGGCGCGCAGCCACCTCCAGCGCGGCATCGGAAAACCCGGAGAAGTACACACCCGGCTTGCGTTCGTGTTGCAGGCCCGCTGGCAGGCTGCCGTGTTCCAGGCGATAGATGTCGCCTTCGTAGGAGAACGTGTCCTGCTGCCACAGGCCCTGGATCACGTCGAGGAATTCGCCGGTGCGCTTGTAGCGCAAGTCGTGTTCGAGGAAGTCGCCGTTGGCCCGCTGACTGGCCGGGTTGCCGCCGGTGATGATGTTCCAGTCCAGCCTGCCTCCGCTCAGGTTCTGCAGGATGGCGGCCTGTTGCGCGGCATAGGCGGGGAGGGTCCAGGTGGCCTGGAACGCGATCAGAAAGCGTATGCGGCGGGTTTCGCGGGCCAGCGCGGCGGCGGCGATCCACGGCTCGGGGCCGGTGGGCAGCAAGGCCCCCTCGAAGCCCGCCAGTTCAGCGGCCTTGGCCACCTGGGCGATGTAGTCGATGTAGGTGAAACCGTCGCTTTCGCCATTGGGCAGGCGACCGGGGGCGATGTTGCCGGGGCGGTGGTGGGGGTTGCCACGGTTGTGGCGGTCGGTGGACAACTGCGGGCCATCGGTGCCCAGGGGCAGGCGCCAGAAGAATTCGGTGGTCATGGGGGCTCCTGAGGGGGGCGGTTGTGCGGATGGGGAGGCAGGTGCAACGGCTGTGCCATGCACGGCTGCAGCCTTATGGGGCAGGGGTTTGCGCAGGGGGCAGAGGGCCGGGTGCTGCTGTGGCAGCAATCGGTAAGCAGTGGATGCTGGGGGAGCAGCATGAGAGAGCCTGCGAAGTGCAGGGGCATTTGAGGTCATGGGGAAGCCAGGTCGCATGGCTTTGGATTTTTAGCGCCTGGGAGATCGAGCGCCGCCCGCGCGGCGCATCGCGAGCTAAGCTCGCTCCTACATTTGTTTCGGGCCAGTGAGTCCTGTTAAATAGGCGCGCGACCCCTTGTTTGCACGACGCGATATCGAGGCGAGCACCAAAGGGGTCGCGCGCCAATGCTTCAGGCATAACTGGCCCGAAACAAATGTAGGAGCGAGCTTAGCTCGCGATGCGCCGCGCGGGCGGCGCTCGATCTCCCTGGCGCTAAAAATCCCAAGGCATGCCAGCCGCTACATCACGCTTGCGCACCTGCAACAACCTCCCCGGCACTGCGCAAATACGCCTCATACAGCGCCGCATAAGCCCCCCCACGCTCCATCAGCTCTGCATGCGCGCCGTGCTCCACCACCTGCCCATGCCGGACCACGGCAATGCGGTCGGCATCGCGGATGGTCGCCAGCCGATGGGCAATGATGATCGCCGTGCGGCCCTGGCACAGCCGGCGCAGGGCTTGCTGGATGCGCCGTTCGGTATGCACATCCACCGCTGAAGTGGCTTCGTCCAGCACCAGCACCGCCGGGTCGGCCAGGTAGGCGCGCACCAGGCACACCAGCTGGCGCTGGCCGTGGCTGAGGTGCGCGCCCAGCGGGCCGACTTCGGTGTGGTAACCCTGGGGCAGCCGTTCGAGCACCTCATCGGCCCCCAGCTCGCGGGCTGCCGCTACCAGCCGTGCAGCGTCGGCACCGGGGGCGGCAAGGCGCAGGTTGTCGAGGATGCTGCCGCTGAACAGCACGTTGTCCTGCAACACCACACCGACGTTGCGCCGCAGGTCATGCTGGGCCAGTTCGCGCAAGTCGATGCCGTCCAGTTTCACGGCGCCGCTTTGCACCTCGTAGAACCGCGTCAGCAACTGCACCAGGGTGCTCTTGCCATGCCCGGACGGGCCGACGATGGCCAGCACTTCGCCGGCGCGGATGTGCAGGTCGAGCCCGTCGATCACCCGGCGCGGGCTGTTCGGCGCATAGGCAAAACCCACGTGTTCGAAGTCCACCTGGCCGCGTGCCCTGGCCAGCGGGCGGGGCGAGGGTGGGTCAAGGACCTGTGGCCGGGTGTCGAGCAGCAGGAAGATCCGCTGCGCCGAGGCACTGCCGGTGGCGTAGCGTTCGAACAGGTCCGACAGCTCTTGCAGCGGCCCCAGGAACAGGAACACATAGAACAGGCTCTCGGCCACCTGGCCGACGCTGACCTTGCCTTCGGCCAGGCCATGGCCGCCGACCAGCAGCAACACCGCCATGCCGGCCGTGCTCAGCAGTGCGGTGAACGGCGCAAACCAGCCGGCGCGCAGGCTGCCGTGTATCAGTGCCTGGTTGAAGTCCTCCAGCAGGCTCCGGTAGCGCGCCTGGTTGGTCTGTTCCTGGCCGCACTGCTGAATCAGCCGCACCCCGCTCACGCTCTCGACCAGGTGGGCGGTGAAACGGCTGCGCTGTTCGGCGACCTTGGCCCAGTTGCGTTGCGAAACCCGTTTGAAACGCCAGGTAGCCAGGGCCAGCAGCGGCACCGTGGCGGCCAGGCTGTAGAAGAAGCTTGGCTCGATACGCCACAGCATCACCGCTGCCAGGCCGCAGCGCAGCAGAGCACCGAGCAGCTCCGGCGGGCCTTGCACCAGCAGCGGCTCCAGGGCATCCACATCACGATCGGCGCGCGAGATGATGCGCCCGGCGCGCGTCTGGTCGAAGTAGCTCACCGACAGCGCCTGCACATGGGCGAATACCTTCACCCGCAGGTCGTTGAGCACGCGGATCGCCGCCCGCCCGGCAATGAACTGCGACACCCCCGCCAGCAGGAAGCGCCCCAGCCAGCTGGCCGCCAGGCCCAAGCCCAGCCACAGCACCAGGCGTTCGTCCAGCAACCAGTGATCGGCGCTGGGTACCAGGCCCTTGTCGAGCAGCTCGCGCACGAACCAGGGCCGCAGAAACACCGTGAACACCAGCAGCAGTTCGATGCCGATCACTGCCAGGATCTGTCGGCGGATCGGCCGCAGCAGCGGTAGCAGGCGGTGGAACATGCCACGGTCCAAGGCCTGGCGCGCCAGATGTTGTTCGATCTCGATGTCGCTGGGGGTCTTGTTGCGCGTATCAGTCATGGTCGATCCCCAGCAGGTCGCGGTAGTGGGCATTGTTCGCGCTCAGCTCGGCATGGCTGCCACTGGCGCTGATGCGGCCGTTTTCCAGCATCAGCACGCGGTCGGCCAACAGCAGGGTCGAAAGGCGGCTGGTGATCAGCAGCAAGGTCGGCCCCTGGCCTGTGCTGCCGCGCAGGCGGCGGATGTTGTGCAGCACCTGGCGCTCGCCCAGGGCGTCCAGCGCGCTGGTGGCGTCGTCCAGGCAGAGGATGTCGGGCGCGCCGAGCAGTGCGCGAGCCAGGCACAGGCGCTGGCGCTGGCCGCCGGAGAGGGTCACGCCGCGGTCGCCCAGCGGGGTGTCGAGGCCGTGGGGCAGGCGTTCGAGTACGTCCTCTGCCGCCGCCAGGCGCAGCCCTTCGCGCAGTTGTGCAGGGCTGGCCTGCGGGGCCGCCAGGCGCAGGTTGGCGGCCAGGCTGTCGGAGAACAGAAAGCTTTCTTGTGGCAGTACCTGCACACGCCGGCGCAAATCGGCCAGGTCGAGTTCACGCACATCGTGCCAACCTGCAGCGTCACTGCCGACCAGCACAGCGCCGCCCTGCACGTCGGCCAGGCGCGGCAGCAGGCTGGCCAGCAGGCTCTTGCCGGTGCCCGTGGCGCCGACCAGTGCCACCACCTCGCCGGGCTCCAGGGTCAGCGAACAGTCATGCAGGATGTCGCGCTCACCCGCTGGCGCACCGACCCGTACCTGGGCCAGTTTCAGCCCCAGCGGCCCCAGGGGCAGGGTGGCTTGGCCGCCGACGATCGCCGGGCGCTCGTCCAGCAACTGCCAGATACGTTCGGCACTGGCACGGGCGTCGGCGAAGGTCTGCATGACCCGGCCGATGCCTTCGATACGGAACACCAGCGTGGTGGCCACCAGCAGCGAGGTGACCAGCTCGCCGATGCCCAGCGTACCCGCTGCCACACAATGGGCGCCGTACACCAGGATCCACACATGCCCCAGTGCCACCACCGCCTGTGGCAGCGGAATGCGCGAGCTGGCGTAGGCCAGGGCTGCCCGTGCGTGGCCGGTGAACACGTTCACTTGGCTGGCGAAACGCTCGATGCGCTGGCCCTCCAGGCCGAATGCCTTGATCACCCGTACACCACCGATGCCTTCGGCCAGGTCCTGGCTGACCTGGTCGTAGGCGGCGCCTACCGCTCGGTCAAGGCTGACCAGGCGATCGGTCTGCACGACGAACAGCCACAGCCCGGCCCCGGTCAGCAACAGTGGCACCAGGCCGAGCAGCGGGTCGTACCCACTCAGCAGCCCCACGGCCGCCATCACCACCAGGGGTGTTTCGATGATCTGCCGCCAGAAGGTGATCAGCGCATCGCGCACCTTGTCGGCGTCGCGGGTGGTGCGGGTGACCAACTCACCCATGCCGTGGCGCCAGTGGTAGCCCAGGTGCAGGCGCTGCACCTGGGTCAGGATACGTTCACGCAGGCGCGTCAGCAGGGCCTGGCTGAGCACCAGCGACAGCACCGCTGCCGCGTACTGCAGCAGGCCACGGCCCAGCGCGATGGCCAGCAGCAGCCACAGCCAGTGCCAGGCCACGGCGGCGTCCAGGCCGCCATCAGCCAGGCGCACCACGGCACGGCCGGCGCTGACATCGTCCACGGCGTGGCCGATCAGCCATTGCTGCCAGACCAGGCCAAGGTTGCCAGCGATGTACAACGTGGTGACAAGCGCAAAGCGCCAGGGCATTTCACGATAAATGGCCAAGGCACGAAGAAGCGGATGGTTCATGAAAAGGCTCGATCAAAAGCGACACGGCCCCTGTAGGAGCGGCCTTGCGTCGCGATGGGGGCGCAAAGCGCCCCCCGGGTTCATAAGCTCAACGGCGCGTCGCGCCCTGCGCTTCCTTGGCATTGAGCACAGCGGTGTACTCCCCCGGATCGGCACCGTTGAGGTAATAGTTACCCACGTTGTGCAGCCGCCAGCGAATCGGGTCATGGGTGGTATGCACCCGCGCGTTTCGCCAGAATCGGTCAAGGTTCCACTTGCTCAACGAAGCACTGGCCCCCAGCAGCGAAAACAGGTCGCTGGCGATCTTCAGCGACGCGCCATCGGAATGCGCACGGGCAGTCGCCACCGAGAGAATCAGCTCGTCCTGCAGGGCCTTGTCCTCCGGGTCACGCTCATGCGCGTCGAACACCTGCGCAGCATCACGCAGCACTGACTCGGCCCCGCGCAGGGCCACCGCGTACTCGCCTATCTGGCGAATGACATGCGGCTCGTCGCTGGCGCGCTCGACGCCACTTTCCACCCAGGCCCGCGCATGCTCGCGCAGGTAGTCGACGCCCGCCTGCAGCGCGCCGGCCGCGATGCCGGTGTCGATGGCCGCGTGGAGAATCTGCGGGAAGGTCAGGCCGGTGCGCTTCATCGGGCCGCTACGCCGCGACAGGTAGCGCTCGTCGAGCACGATTTCGTCGAAGTTCACCGTGCCGCTCACCGAGTTCTGCTGGCCGAAGGCCTGCCAGTCGTCGACCAGGGTCAGCCCGGGAGTGTCGCGGTGCAGCAGGACACCAACGCCGCCGTCCTCGCTGGCGGCGGTCAGCGAAATCCAGTCGGCGAGGTATGAACCGGTGGAGTAGAACTTGCTGCCATTGAGCACCAGCTTGCCATCGGCGCGGCGCTCGACGCGGGTCTTGAGGGCGAACTTGTTCTTGCCGCCGACCTCGGCCAGGGCATTGCCAAAGCGCTTGCCGGCCAGCACGTCGGCGATCAGGCGGTCACGTACTTCGCTGGCGTAGCCGGTGAAAATGCCGCGCAGCATCACGTTGTGAATCTGCAGCAACTGGCCGACGCCGCCATCGGCAATGGAGATCAGGCGCACGGTTTCGACGAGGGTTTGCACCGAGGCACCCAGGCCGCCGAACTCGGCCGGTACGCCAATGGCGGTGAGGCCGCTGCTGGACAGCAGTTCGGCCTGGCGGCGCGGCAGTTGGCCGTTGTTGGCCGGGTTGGCGGCGAGTACCGCGATCTGTGCGGCGACCTCGCGGGCAGCAGCGATGGCTTCGGCCTCGCTGGTCAAGCGGTGGGTGGGGCTGGGTTCTATGGCGCTCATGGAAAGGTCTCGGTTGCTTGAGGGGCCAGTGCGCCTGCTGCGCGGGTAAACCGCCCCTGCAGGGCGTGCACGGCCCCTGTGGAGGCGGTTTACCTGCGGATGGCGACACCGCGGTCAAATGCCCTTGAGCAATATCTTTGCCACCCCTCGCCAGGCCCCATTCCACGTGGCCCTCGCCAGCTTTTGCTGCCCCAGCAGCAGTGCCCCTGCTGGTCTGGCAGCAGCCCGCCCGCAATCCTGCTCCGTGCCCAGCAGCCAGGGCCTGCGAGCGACTACGAGTTCCGCGTAAATCAAGGCCTCCAGCGGTTGGCACGCACGCTGCAATGGGGCTTTCACGACGCCCAAGGAGCCACCCCATGACACGTGCTACTGCTGCAACGCATACCGACGACCCTACCGCCCTGGACCGCATCTGGTTCACCCGCTGCCCTGTGCCCACCGCCTCGGGCATTGCCTACAAGCTTGGCTGGCTGGACGAAGAGTTCGCCCGTGACGGTTTGCCGGTCTCGACCCTGCAAGAGGCCCGTCAGCTCGGCCACCACCATTACGATCACCAGCTGCCAGGGCTGTTTCGCGAAGGCGGTAACGTGCCGGCACTGGCCGCCCGTGCCGCCGGTTCGCCAAGCCGGCTGATCGGCCTGACCTGGATCGAAGAATGGCAGACCATCCTGGTGCGCCCCGACGCAGGCATCCGCAGCGCCGCCGACCTGCGCGGCAAGCGCCTGGCCCTGCCGGCCTGGGGCGACAGCCGCCCCGGCAGCATTGCCCGCGCCATGAGCCTGCAGGGTTACAAAGGCGCCCTGGCCTCGGCCAGCCTGCAGCTCGATGACGTGCAACTGGTGGAAGTGGCGCTGCTCGACCAGGCCAGCGCCGCTACCCCGCAACTGGGCCTGCAGCGCCTGTGGTCTGGCCTTGATTACCTGGTGCGCGGCGAAGTCGACGCCGTCTACGTGAAGGGCGCGGCAGCTGCCGATGCGGCGCGGCGCCTGGGCCTGGTGGTGGGCGTCGACCTCGACCTGCTGCCTGACCCGCGCCACCGCATCAACAACGGTACGCCCAGGCCGATCACCGTTCACCAGAGCCTGCTCGACAACCATTTCGACCTGGTCGCGCGCTTCCTCGCCCAGACCTTGCGCGCTGCCGAGTGGGCCGCGGGCAACCGCGAGGCACTGAACCGCTTCCTCGAAGACGAAACCCGCGCCGGTAGCCAGGGTGTGGCCGACGCCTACCGCGGCGCCTTCCACACCACCTTGGCGCCGGACCTGTCCGAGCAACGCCTGGCCTTCCTCGGCAGGCAAAAAGACTTTCTCTACCTGCATGGCTTCCTGGAAGCCGATTTCAACATCGCCGACTGGGTCGACCCAAGGCCCCTGCAAGCTGCCCATGAACTGCTGGCCCAGCGCCGCGCCTGACCTTGCACTAGCAACCGGAGATTGAACATGACCGTACTGATCAACGAACGCCCCGTCACTGCCGAACTGCAAGCCTTCATCGACCAGGTGGTGGCTGAAGCCGAAGCTGCGTTTACCGTGTTCCGCGAGACCAACACCATCACCGCCAATGGCACGGTCGGTTTCATCGAGCGCGTGCCCGGTGAAGAGCTGCTGGTGTCGGTGAACTACGGCGGCCCCTGGAACCACCGCAAGCCGCTGCAGGCCACCGTGACCGACTTCTCTGGCAACGTCATCGTCGGCAAGGGCAAAGGCGGCCTGGGCCGCTACACCAAACTGTTCCACACGCACCCTGACATCACCACGGTCTCGCATGTGCACAGCCCTTACCTCGGCGCCTGGGCCCAGACCCACCGCACCTTGCCGTTCCACTATGTGCCGGTGCAGCGCTACCAGCTGGCCAGGGAGTTGCCGGTGTACATCGACCGGCGTCAGGCCGAGGTGGACTTCATCCTCGACAAGATTGCCGAAAACCCGTTCAACCTGGCCATTCTGGAAGCCAACGGCGGCTCCACCGTGTGGGGCAAGCAGGGGCTGCGGGCAACGGCCGAGTTCATCTTGTTGCTGGAGGAGGGCGCGCAGATTCAGTTGCTGGCTGATGCACTGGGCGGCTCGCGGCCCTATGGCCCTGGGGTGCTGACCCAGCAGTGGAAGATGAGTGGGTTGTATGAGCGCGCAACCGAACTGGGGCTGGTGCCAGGCATCGATCGGCGTAGCTGATGCGATAGCTGGGGCTGCATAGCAGCCCCCCAAGGCCTACTCACCCGCTCAAGGAACAGCCCCATGGCAGTAAAAATTCTCTGGTACCTCACCACCCCCGACGGCCCCTATCCCTGGGAGCCAGAAGGCCGCTGGAACACCGATTTCGAGCACCTCAAGCAACTGGCCATCGCGGCTGATCGCCTGGGCTTCTACGGCTCGCTGCTCGGCTCCAGCCCCAACGAAAGCCTCGCGGTGTCGGCCGCCCTGATCGATGCCACATCGCGGCTGCGCTTCCTGGTCGCCCAGCACCCAGGCGAACTGTCACCCGCGGTACTGGCCAAGTGGGCACTCACTTTCGACCAGTTCTCCAACGGCCGCCTGCTGTTCAATGTGGTCAATGGCAACGACGCAGGCCTGGCCACACTGGGCGTACATTACCCGCACGATGAACGCTACGACTTCAGCCTGGAATACTGGCGAGCGTTCCAGGGCTTCTACGCCGGCGAAACCGCGGGCTACCACGGGCGCTACGTCAAGCTCTCGCCACGTGCGCCAGCGGCGGCCAGCCACCCGCTGGGCGGCTGGCACCCCCCTAGGCAGAAACCTGGCATCCCGCTGTGGGGCGCAGGCACTTCAGCGCCGGGCGTAGCCCATTCGGTGCAGTTGCTCGACGTCTACCTGAGCTTCGCCGATACCCCGCAAAAACTCGGCGACAAGTTCCGCCGGGTGGCGGCAGAAGCCGCAAAAATCGGCCGCGAGCTGACCTATGGCACGCGCCTGCAAATCATCGTGCGCGAGACCGAAGAAGAAGCCTGGGCCCATGCCGAGCGGCTGCTGCAGCGCACCTCGCTGGCCACCGCCCGGGCGGCCATCGAGCGCCAGCTGCCGGCGGGGCAGACCCTGGACAGCTACGTCAGCGACGACCCGCGCATCCAGCGCAACCTCGACAGCATTCGCGCCGGGCGCCTGCCCACCGCCCGTGAGCTGGAGATCCACCCCAACGTCTGGCTGGGCCCCAGCCTGTTCGGTTTCAACCTGCTGGGCCCGGCTGCCGGCACCTACCTGGTTGGCAGCGCCGAACAGGTGGCCGCGAGGATCCGCGAATACGAAGCCCAGGGCACCTCGGCGTTCATCCTGTCGGGCTTCCCGTTGATCGACGAAGCCCACCGGGTGGCAGACCTGCTGTTCCCGCTGCTCGACCTGGACCATGGTTTCGACGTGCCACGCCTCGGCGCCCAGGCCAAACCGACCGTGGCGCAACCGGCGTAAGGAGAGGGTGATGAGTGAGCTGTTTTCGCGCCGGGTGTTTCTCGGCAACAGCCTGGCCGTGGGGGGAGGCTTGCTGCTCGGTGGCGGGCTGCTCAGCGGCTGCGACGGCGGCGCGCCTGCGGCAACGGCTGGCGCCGCCGCATTGGCGGCCACGCCGGTGCACGGTGGGCGTTTGCGCGTGGGCATCATCGACGGTGACCAGGCCGGCAACCTCGATGCTCACAAACCGTTGGGCGGAGGGATCATCCGCGGCTGGGCGCTGTATGCCAAGTTCTGGGAGTGGAACCCGGATGTCAGCACGCGCCTGGCCCTGGCCGAATTCGCCGAACCGAATGCCGATGCCAGCGCCTGGACCATCCGCATCAAGCCGGGGCTGGAGTTTCACCATGGCAAGAGCATCACGGCCGACGACATGCTGTTCTCGATCCTGCGCCTGACCGACCCGCAGTTGGCGTCGCCGTTTGCCGGGCTGGTCGGTGCCATCGACCGCCAGGCGCTGCGCAAAGTCGACCCTCGCACCCTCGAAATCCGCTTCAAACACGGGCAGAGTTTCTACCCGCTGGATGAAACGCTGATCAGCTTCGGCGGCATCGTGCCCACCGACTACCACCCAGTGACCAACCCGGTCGGGGCGGGGCCTTACAAGCTGAAAAGCTTCATCCCCGGGCAGCGCTCGCTCTACACCCGCTTCGAAAACTACTACAAGCCCAACCGCCCCTATGCCGATGAGCTGGAAATCATCGAATTCAAGGACCAGGTCTCGCGGGCCGCCGCCTTGCGTGCCGGGCAAGTGGACGTGGCCAGCGGGGTGCAGGCCGAACACAGCGCCTTGCTCAAGGCCGACCCGCGCCTGCGCCTGTACGCCTCGCCCAGCACGTCGTTCACCGGCTTCAACCTGAACCTGGCCAAGGCACCCTTCCAGGATGTGCGCGTGCGCCAGGCATTGCGCCTGCTCGCCGACCGCCAGGAACTGGTAGCGCGCGGGCTCAATGGCTTCGGCCGCATCGCCAACGACCTGTACTCGCCCCACGACCCGACCTACAACCATGCGCTCGCCCAGCGCCCCTACGACCTCGATCAGGCCCGTTCGCTGCTGCGCCAGGCCGGGCAGGACGACTTGCGCGTCGAGCTGACCACCACGCCAGGCCCCGGCGTGAATGCCGCCCTGGTGTTTGCCCAGCAAGCACAGAAGGCGGGCGTTCAGGTCAAGGTCAACCAGGTCGATGGCTCGGTATTCAACGGCCCGCAGCGCGAGCAGTGGCAGCTGTCGCCGGGCTCTACGCCGGCCCGCGGCTTCCTCGCCTCGGCGTTGCACAACGATGCCCCGCAGGCCATCTACAACCGCAGCAACTTCCATGACCCTCGCTTTACCGAACTGTTCCACCAGGCCCTGGCCCAACCGGATCTTGAGCGGCGTAAAGCGCTGGTGCACGAGGCCCAGGTGATCCAGCACGAACGCGGCGGCCTGTTGATCTGGGGCTTTTCCGACGTGCTCGATGCGGCGTCCGCCAAGGTGGGTGGGCTTGCCCCGGAACAGACCACTTTCGCCTCCTGGCGCTTCGATGAACTCTGGTTGAACCATGCCTGATCACGCTCACCGCTCCCCACGTACGCCGGCCTGGCTGGCCTGGTTCATAGGCCGTCTGGGCTACGGCCTGCTGACCGCGTGGGTCATCAGCCTGGTGGTGTTCATCGCCACCCAGGCGCTGCCCTCGGACCCGGCGCGGGTCATTCTTGGCCCCGATGCGCCGCTGCAAAGCATCCTGACCTTGCAGCGGCAACTGGGCCTCGATCAGCCGATCCTGGTCCAGTACCTGCGTTGGATGGGCGCGGCGCTGCGCGGTGACCTGGGTATTTCGCTGGACTCGCAGGTGCCCGTGGCGCAGCTGCTGTTCGGTCGTCTTGGCCATACCCTGGCACTGCTGGCCGGCGTGCTGGCGCTGGTGGTGCCGCTGGCACTCACCCTCGGCGCGAGCCTGGCCTTGCGGCGTGATCGGCCGCTGGACCGCTGGGGCCTGTCGGCATTGATCCTGTTGAAGGCCACGCCGAGCTTTCTGCTGGCCATCGGCCTGGTGCTGCTGTTTTCCATGCCTGGCATGGGTTGGCTACCGGCGGTGTCGATCCTTGACCCGCAACTGCCCCTGTGGCGGCAGCTGCCGTCGCTGGTGCTGCCGGTGGTTGCCCTGAGTTTGTCGGCGCTGCCGTACCTGACGCGGATGGTGCGTGCCTCGATGATCGAGGCGCTGGAGTCCGATTATGTGGTTGCCGCCCGCCTGCGCGGCATACCGGAGCGGCTTATCGTCTGGCGCCATACCTTGCCCAACGCCCTGACCCCGGCGATCCAGGGCGTGGCGCTGACCCTGCGCACACTGGTCGGCGGCGCGCTGCTGGCTGAGGTGATCTTCAGCTACCCCGGTATCGGCACCGCCCTCAATGCGGCGATCCAGATGCGCGACTTGCCGATGATCCAGGGCGTGGTGTTGGTCATCACCCTGGCCGTGGTGCTGATCAACCTGCTGGCGGATCTGCTCACCGTTCTGCTCACCCCCAAATTGCGCACCGCGCGCCGGGTCAAGATGATCCGCCGTAACCGGCGCGGCATCCGCCCCTGGTGGCGGCGCGCACGCAGCACACCTGCCCAGGAGGCTACTCATGACTGACGCACGCTGGCTGGCCGACCCGCAGGTGCGGCGCGGCGCCGTGATTACCTCGTGGGTGGTGCTGGTGGCTGTACTTGGCCCCTGGCTCGCGCCCCATGCCCCCACGGCCATGGTCGGGCCGGTGTACGGCCCGCCGACTGCCGGTGCGCCGTTGGGGCATGATTTTCTTGGCCACGACTTGCTGTCACGCCTGCTCAGCGGCGGCGTGTCGGTGCTGTGGATGTCGGTGGCGGCGGCCACCCTGGCGTTGCTGGTCGGGGGCAGCCTGGGCCTGTTGGCCGGGTTCTCGCGCCGTCGGCTGGACCAGGCGATCAGTTGGGCGGCGGATGTCTCGTTGGCCTTCCCGGACCTGATCCTGGTGCTGCTGATCGTATCGATGCTTGGCCGTGCACCGTGGCTGATTGTGCTGACCGTGGCCATCGCCTTCACCCCCGGGGTCATCCGCCTTGCGCGTGGCAGTGCGGTGGCGGTGGCAGGCCAGGAGTTTGTCGAGGCCGCGCAGATGATGGGCTACTCCCGCTGGCGCATCCTGTTCAACGAAATCCTGCCGAACATTCTTACGCCGCTGCTGGTGCACTTCGGCAACATGTTGACCTGGGCGGTGGGCATGCTCTCGGGCTTGAGCTTCCTGGGCTACGGCGTAGCGCCGCCTGCGGCCGATTGGGGCCTGATGATCAACGAAAACCAGGCCGGCCTGCTGGTCCAGCCCTGGGCGGTGCTGGCGCCGGCACTGCTGATTGCCGTGTTCGCCTATGGCACCAATATCCTGGCCGAGGGTATCGGCCGGGTCAGTGCACGTATCGGGGAGAAGCAGCCATGACGGCGGCGGTGAAGATTGCCAGCGACGTGTTGCAGGTCAGTGACCTGCGGGTGGAACTGGCCGGGCAGGTGGATGTGCTGGCCGATGTCTCGTTCAGCCTGGCAGCGGGTGAAATCGTTGGGCTGGTGGGCGAGTCCGGTTCGGGCAAGACCACCCTGGCCACCGCCTTGTTGCGCCATGCGCGGCAGGGTGCGCGGATTACCGGTGGGCACATTGCGGTGGCCGGGCAGGCGGTGCTCGAACTCGAGGGCGAGGCCCTGCGTCTGGCGCGCGGCGGGTTGGTCGGCTACGTCGCCCAGGACCCGGCCACCGCGCTGAACCCGGCCCTGCGCATTGGCGCATTGCTGCGCGAAACCGTGCGGGCGCATTTGCCGAAATTGCCGGGCGATGCAGTGCAGCAGCGTATCCAGGAGACCCTGGTCGATGTCGGCTTGCCGGATGATGCGGCCTTCCTGCGGCGTTTCCCCCACCAGTTGTCCGGTGGGCAGCAGCAGCGGGTGATGCTGGCGCTGGCGTTTGTGCTGCGGCCCAGGCTGATCGTGCTCGACGAGCCCACCACGGCGCTGGACGTCAGCACCCAGGCGCATGTGCTGGACACCCTCAAGCGCCTGTGCCGAGGCCAAGGCGTGGCGGCGCTGTACGTGACCCACGACCTGGCCGTGGTACGTGACCTGGTCGACCGGGTGATGGTGATGTATGCCGGCCGGCTGGTTGAAGTGACGGGCCGCGAGAGGCTGTTCAGCGCCCCGGCGCACCCCTACACCCGCGCCTTGCTCGCGGCGATCCCTGACATTGCCAAGCGTCAGCCGCTGCAAGCCATCGCCGGGCACGCGCCGGCACCGGGACAGCGGCCTGCGGGCTGTGCCTTCGCCCCGCGCTGTGCCCGGCGGCGTGCCGAGTGTGCGGTGATAGAACCTTCGCTGTCGGCGCTCGACGCGGGTCATCAGGTCGCCTGCCTGGTGCCGCACCGTGAGGTATTGCCCCTTGGCGACGTCGCTCTCGAGGCGGTTACGGCGCCGGGTGAAGGTGCGTTGCTGGAGGTCCAGGGGCTGGATGTGGCGTACGACCGCCAGGTGCTGTTCGATGTGTCTTTGCAGGTGGCACCAGGCGAGTGCCTGGCGCTGGTGGGCGAGTCCGGCTCGGGCAAGACCAGCCTGGCCAGGGCCATCGCCGGGTTGGCCGAGAACGTGCAGGGCCAGCTGCGCTATGGCGGCGAGCCGTTGGCGTTTGCGGCGCGTCAGCGTGATGCGCGGCTGCGTCACCAGATCCAGTATGTGTTTCAGAACCCTTACCGGGCCTTGAACCCACGCCAGACGATCGCGCAAACCCTCAGCGCGCCGTTGGCGCATTTTTTTGGTGTGCGCGGTGATGAGGCGCATCGCCGGGTCGAGGCGGTGCTGGCGCGGGTGTCGCTGCCGGCGCGTGTGGCAGGCCTGTACCCGCAGAGTTTGTCGGGTGGCGAG
>NZ_JANIAG010000120.1:0-17365 GCF_028682155.1 Pseudomonas sp. 39004 | reverse complement strand
GATCTGAACAATACTGGGTAGTTTTTACCCAGCCGGGCGGCGTTGCCCAGGCGGCTTCATGCAGCCCAGTAAAATCAGTTACTTAGGCTTTTTTTGATTACAATGCGTGCCCGTCTCTGAAATCTGCTTTCCCCCATGAAAAAACTGCTCTACGCCGTATCCCTGCTCCTCGCCGTCAACCTCCCCGCCTTCGCCAACCCGCCTTCGACCTTTACCGAAGCCAAGGTCGTCGCCAAACAGAAGATCTACCTGGACCAGGCAAGCAGCGCCATGGGCGACCTGTATTGCGGTTGCAAATGGACCTGGGTGGGCAAGTCGGGTGGGCGCATCGACGCCGCCTCCTGCGGATACGAGACCCGCAAGCAGCAAAACCGCGCCGAGCGTACCGAGTGGGAACACATCGTGCCCGCCTATACCTTCGGTAATCAGCGCCAGTGCTGGAAGAACGGCGGTCGCGAGCATTGTGTCGATGACGACCCGGTCTTCCGCGCCATGGAAGCAGACCTGTTCAACCTCTACCCGGCCGTGGGGGAGGTCAACGGTGACCGCAGCAACTTCAACTACGGCATGGTTGCCGGCAACGCCGGCCAATATGGCCAGTGCCCGACCAAGGTCGATTTCGTGCAGCGCGCCGCCGAACCCCGCGACGAAGTCAAAGGCCTGGTTGCCCGCACCACGTTCTACATGTTCGACCGCTACAAGCTGAGCATGTCGCGCCAGCAGCAACAACTGCTGATGGCCTGGGACAAGCAGCACCCCGTCTCGGCCTGGGAGCAGGAGCGCAACCGGCGCATCGCCGCCATCATGGGGCACGCCAACCCGTTCGTGACCGGCGAGCGCAAGTGGACAGCCAACTACAAGCCCGTTGGCAGCGGCGTTGTGCAAGCCCTGCCGGCCAAGCCCGCCAAGGACGCGGCCAAGCCCAGCCTGGCCAGCAGCGCAGCAACCGGCGCAGTGCTCGGCAACCGCAACAGCCATATCTATCACCTGGCCAATGGTTGCCCGGGTTACGCCCAGGTGGCCTCGAAGAACCAGGTGATGTTCGGCTCCGAAGGCGAGGCGCAGGCTGCGGGCTACCGCAAGGCTGGCAACTGCCGGTAACGGCCGCGCCCTGTCGGGTCAGCGCCTGGGCGTTTCGTTCACCAGGTTCGCCGGGCGTTCACCGGCCAGCGCGCTGAGCAGGTTGTCTACGGCGCAGCGCGCCATGGCCTCGCGGGTATCATGCGTCGCCGAGCCGATATGCGGGGTCGCCACCACGTTGTCCAGTTGCAATAGGGGCGAATCGCTCGGCAAGGGTTCCTGAACGAACACGTCCAGGCCCGCGCCACGGATACGCTTTTCACGCAAGGCCGCGATCAGCGCGGCTTCGTCCACCACCCGCCCCCGTGCAATGTTCACCAGAAACGCCTGCGGCTTCATCAGTGCCAGCTCGCGGGTGCCGATCAGGCCCTCGGTGCTGGCACACAGCGGTACGGTCAGGCACACGAAATCCGAATGTTGCAACAGATCGTCCAGGCTGCAATGGCGCGCGTCGTAAAGCGCCCCCACCTCTGGCTTGGGGCGTGGGCTGTGGTAGAGCACGCGCATCCCGAAGCCGGCCGCGCCGCGCCGCGCCAGCGCTTGGCCAATACGCCCCATACCGACGATACCCAAGGTCTTGCCATGCACATCGCTACCAAAATGCGCCGGCCCGAGGCTGGCCTGCCACTGGCCGTCACGCACCCAGCCCGCCAGCTCCACCACCCGACGCGCACTGGCCAGGATCAAGGCAAAGCCAGTATCGGCGGTGGTTTCGGTGAGTACGTCTGGGGTGTTGGTCAGCATGATGCCGCGTCGGGTCAGGTCGGCAATGTCGTAATTGTCGACCCCCACCGACACACTGGCGATCACCTTCAATTGCGGGGCCAGGTCGAGCAGGCTGCTGTCTAGCCGCAGGCTCGCGCCCAGCAGCCCCTGAGCGCCAGGCAAGGCATCACGCAGGCGGGCCAGGCCGTCCGGCCGCGTGGTATCCACCCAGGTCACTTCAACCTGTTGTTGCAGGCGCGCCATGAGGTCGTCGGACAGGCGTTTGTACAGCACGATTCGCTTTTTCATACCAAGGTTTCCTGTTGGCTCATTGCCAGGTGGGAGCCGCCGCGCTTGGCACGGCCAGGCGTTTGGGTTGTTTTCAGCGCTGCCGTGAGCGCGACGGCGGTCAGCAACGCGCCGCACATGAACAGGTAAGAGGCACCCGGCCCGCCGGTGGCGCCATTGAGGTAACCCACCAGCCAAGAGCCGCCGAAGGAACCCAGCGCGCCCATGCTGTTGATCAGCGCCATGGCGCCACCGGCAACGTTGCTGGGGAGGATTTCCGGGACAATAGCGAAGAACGGGCCATAGGGCGCGTACATGCAGGCCCCGGCGATCACCAGCAGTGCGTAGGACCACCAGAAGTGCTCGCTGCCCAAGGCATACGAGCCATAGAAGGCCAGCGCCGCGATCAGCAAGGGTGGCC
The DNA here is from genome assembly GCF_028682155.1 of Pseudomonas sp. 39004. Classification (NCBI taxonomy): domain Bacteria; kingdom Pseudomonadati; phylum Pseudomonadota; class Gammaproteobacteria; order Pseudomonadales; family Pseudomonadaceae; genus Pseudomonas; species Pseudomonas sp. 39004. Next base: position 14,871 of record NZ_JANIAG010000120.1, on the reverse strand, counting down.
AGACGAAACGCTTGCGCTTCTGCAAGCGGTCCGAAGCCCAGGACACCCCGACCATGGCCAGCACCGCTGCCAGATACGGCACCGACGACAGCCAGCCCGCCTGCACGATGTCGACGTTCGCCGCCTGCTTCAGAATCGAGGGCAGCCAGAGCACGAAGCCATAAACCCCGATGCTCCAGCAGAAGTACTGCATCGACAGGATGATCACCTGCGGCGAACGGAACGCCTCGCGGTAGTTTTTCACAGGCTTTATGCCCTGCTGTTCCGCTGCCAGGGCTTGCTCCAGGCTGGCCTTTTCCTGCGCGCTCAACCAGTTGACCTGGGCTGGCCGGTCATCCACCAGGCGCCACCAGAAGAACGCCCAGATCACCGCCGGCAGGCCTTCGATGATGAACATCCAACGCCAGTCGTAATGTTTGATGAGGTAGCCCGACACCACCGACATCCACAGGATGGTCACCGGGTTGCCGAGCATCAGGAAGGTGTTGGCCCGCGAGCGTTCGGCGCGGGTGAACCAGTGGCAGAGGTACACCAGCATCGCCGGCATTACCGCGGCTTCCACCACCCCGAGCAGGAAGCGGATGCCGATCAGCATGTACACATTGCTGATCATGCCCGTCAGGGTAGCCAGGCCGCCCCAGAGGATCAGGCTGACGAAGATCAGCTTCTTCACGCTGCGTTTTTCGGCGTAGATGGCGCCGGGTACCTGGAAGAAGAAGTAACCGAGGAAGAACAGCGCCCCCAGCAGCGACGACAGCACCGGGGTGATCTTCAGGTCGTCGGCCATGCCGGAAGCGGCGGCGAACCCATAGTTTGCGCGGTCGAGGTACGCCAGGCTGTAGGTGACGAACACGATCGGGATGATGTACCACCAGCGGCGGCGCGCGAGACTTGTCGTTTGCATGATGTGTGCTCCTGAGCTTTTTGTTTTTGTTGCAACAGGTACCAAGGGTTCGGGATCAGGCCGTCAAGCGCGCCTGCGCAGGTCGTGCTCCTCCAGTTCGCGGCGCAGCGGCAAGCCTTCCATATCACCGCGCGACTGCACGGCGCGGCTGCCACACCAGTTGCCGCGCGCCACCGCCTGCGGCAGTTCGCGGCCTTCGAGCAAGGCACTGAGTACACCGACGGCAAAGGCGTCACCGGCGCCGACGGTGTCCACCACCTTGGCCACCGGCACCGCAGCCACCTGGCCCTCGCATTTGCCGGTGCGAAAATAGGCGCCCTCATCACCCAGCTTGATCACCACCAGCTCCACCCCTTTGTCGAGGTAGAACGCGGCGATGTCCGCCGGGGTGTGCTGGCCAGTCAGCAGGCGCCCCTCCTCCAGGCCGGGCAGCACCCAGTCGGCCTTGACGGCCAGGGCGTTGATCTCGCGGACCATGCACGTGCGGTCTGGCCACAGCGAGGGGCGCAGGTTGGGGTCGAACGAAATGCTGCGCCCGGCCGCGCGCATGGCGTCCACCAGCGCGTGGGACAACGCCCTGCACCCGGTCGAAAGCGCCAAGGGGATGCCGGTGGCGTGCAGATGCCGGGCCTGCAGCCAATGCGGGCGGACCTGGTTCGGCGATAGCAGGCTGGCAGCGGAGTGGCCGCGGAAGTACTCCACGGCAGGGTCGCTGCCATCCTCGCAGCGGGCCTTGAGCTGAAAGCCGGTGGGGTGTTTGCAGTCGACTTCGACATCAGTGCAGTCCAGCCCTTCGCGGCGCAGGCTGTCGAGAACGAAGCGGCCCAGCGAGTCGTCGCCAACGCGGCTCAGCCAGCGGACCTTGAAGCCGAGGCGCGACAGGCCGATGGCCACGTTGCTGTCGGCACCGGCGATACGCTTGCCGAACTGCCCGACCTGCGCCAGGTCGCCGGTCTGCTCGGCCACGAACATGGCCATGGTCTCGCCAAAGCACAGCACGTCATGCTCATGCATGGCTCACCTCCTCGCCCAGTGCGGACAGGGCGGCAACCTGAGCACGGGTCAACGCCAGCAGATCGTCGCTGACCAAGGGGTATTCCACCGCACGCACCACACCGGGTGTGAACTCGCCCAGCAAGGCCTCCCAGGCCAGCAGGTCTTGAACTTGCGGGGGCACTGCGGCCAGCCGGCCGTCAGGCTTACGTATGACCGCCTTGCAGTGCACATAACGCACCCAGCGCCCAAGCGTGCGGGCCGCTTGCTGCGCCGATTGCGCTTGCCATTGCCAGTTACCGATGTCGAAGGTCATGCCCAGCGCCAGGCCAAGGTCGTCGGCGCGCTGGAAGAACCGGCGCATCGGCTCGATGCGCCCGCCCTGCTCGGTCTGGTCGTTTTCGACCAACAACACAGGGCCGTCGTGAGGTAACAGCGTTGCCAACGCCCCCACATCGCAGCGGTCGTTGTAGTGCCCCAGGGACACCTTCAACGCCACCGCGCCGAGTGCGCGCGCCAACGCCAGTTTCTGTGTCAGCCGGGCATCGGGCACCCCTTGCTCGGTCCACAGTTCAAGGGGTGTCGAGTAAAGGCATTCGAGCTTTGACGCGGCGATGGCGTTGGCCAGCGCGGCGGCGTCCGGCGCACTGTCGAACAGCTCTTCGCGCAATTCGACACGGGCAACGCCTGCGGCGGCCAGCAAGCCCAGAAAGTGCGCCTGGCCGCGCTGGCGTACCAAGGTGGCGCCGTAGCTGGACAGACTGATGGAAACGGGGTTCGAGCGCATTGTTATTGTCCTTATGAAACCGGTTTCATTTTTCGGCACGGCCTAACCGCCACGTGCCTGTGGTTCATTCGCGTGAGTGTGTTGAGCCTCGGATGATCAAGTCGGCTTTGAAGTCGATACGTCGGGGTGCCCCGCTTTCGCCGCGCAGGCGGTCGAGCAGGCAGTTGAAGGCGGCCACGCCGATTCGCCCGGTGGGCTGGGCCAATGCGGTGATGCCGCTACCGACCAAGGGGTACCAGTCCAGTTCGTCGAGGGCGATCAGGCCGACGTCCTCGAACAAGCTGCAACCCGAGTCGTGCAGGGCGCGGGTAACGGCCAGCGTGGCCACGCCGTTGCAGGTGAAGATGGCCTGCGGACCATGGCCGCTGGCCGCAAGAAACGAAGCCAGGCCGGCTCCCAGGTCTGGGGTGACTTCCAGCACCTGGTGGTGCATCCCTGAACGCCGGCTGATGGACGCACCGAACGCCTGCACCCGCTCAACACGCGAGCTGGTGCCGTCGAGGGGTTCGGTGACTGCCAGAATGTCGCGGTAGCCCTGCGCCTGCAGGTGGTCCAGGGCTTGTTCGACGGCATCGGCATTGTCCAGCCCGACCAGGTCGACCTCGAGTTCAGGTAATTGACGGTCGACAAGGACCATGGGGATTTCGCGCTGCAGGTTGAGCAGTTCGCCGGGATGATGGCCGAGGGTGTTCACGATCAACCCCTCGACGTTGTAAGACTGCAGGGCCACCAGGTGATGGCGCTCCTGCTCGTCGTCGCGGTTGGTGTTGCACACCACCAGGCTGTAGCCGTGCTGGCGGCAGGCGGTTTCGACGCCATGCATCACCGCCACCGAATAAGGGTTGAGGATGTCCGCCACCAACATGCCGATCAGCCGGGTCTGGCCGCGCTTCAGGCCCCTGGCCATCTGGTTGGGGCGATAGCCGAGGCGCTCGATGACCTCTGCCAGGCGCTTGGCGGTGGCCTCGGCCAGCAACTGGCGATCACCCCCGATGTAGCGCGAGACGGTGGCTTTGGATACGCCGGCGACACGGGCTACTTCGCTGATGGTCACCCGCTCGCGGGCATTGGCAGGCATGTCGGTCATCGGTGTCCCTTGTGATTATTGTCGGTGACGGTATGAAACCGGTTTCAATACATCAAAACCGGCGCATTTAGTCACCTACCGTTCGTCGGGATTTACCTTGACCAAAGCGTAAGGGGCGCAGAGCCCCCCCCTGAGGGTTAATGGGTTGTCACCTGCCCAAGGTCATCCCCAGACGTATGCTTCATGTCATCGGTCCGCAACTTGGCGACCTCGCCCGCCTTCACCGCCCCACCCTGGTTCCCCCAGCTGGTGCGTATGAAACTGACCACATCCGCCACTTCCTGGTCACTCAACCGCCAACCGAACGCCGGCATGGTCAAGTTCGACGGGGCCGTGTGCGTGGCAGGCACCGTGCCGCCGGCCAGTACCACATGGATCAGCGAGGTCGCATCGGCCGTCTGCACCACCGGGTTGCCGGCCAATGCCGGGAATACCCGGGTATAGCCGTGGCCATCGGTACGGTGGCAGGCCGCGCAGTTATCGATGTACACCGACGCGCCGGGCTTGCTGTCATCGCCGTTCCAAAGCGCTTGTGCGACCTGCTTGTCATACACATGCGGCTTGTCGTCAGGATTGCTCGCGGGCAACGTCTTGAGGTAACGGGCAATGGCGGTGAGGTCTGCGTCGCTCATGTACTGCATGCTGTGCTCGACCACATCGCTCATGCCGCCGAACACGGCGCTGCGCTCGCTTCGGCCAGTCTTGAGGAACTGCACCAGTTGCGCTTCGCTCCAACTGCCCAGGCCATCCTTGTGGTCGCCGCGAAGGCTCTTGGCGATCCAGCCTTCAAGCGGGGCGCTGCCGGCCAGAAACTGCTCGCCATCCTGCGGGCTCAGCGCCTTTTCCTGCATGGTCAAGGCGCGCGGGGTATGGCAGGCGCCGCAGTGGCCAAGCCCCTCGACCAGGTAGGCACCGCGATTGACCACCGGGTCGGCAGCCGCCGAGGCCTGCCAGGCTTTCACTTCTGGGGCGAACAACCCGCGCCAGATCGCCAACGGCCAGCGCATGCTCAACGGCCATGGAATATCCGTCGCCTTATTGGGCTGGGCAACCGGCTCGACGCCTTGCATGAAGTAGGCATACAGCGCACGCATGTCTTCATCGTTGACGCGCGCATACGAGGGGTACGGCATGGCGGGGTACAAGGTGCTGCCGTCCTTGCCGACGCCACGGCGCACGGCCTGGTCGAAGTCTTCAAAACTGTAATGGCCGATACCGCTGGCGTCAGGGGTGATATTGGTCGAGTACACTGTGCCGATGGGGGTTTCCATGGGCAGCCCGCCTGCGAACGGCTTGCCGCCTTTGGCCGTGTGGCAGGCCACGCAGTCACCTGCGCGCGCCAGGTATTCGCCCTGTTTCACCAGCGTACTGTCAGCTTGAGCCGTCAGGCTTGCAGCGCACAGGGCCGTTGCGATCAACATTATCTTCATGCTCATCGCTCCTCAAGCCTGAACCAGTGGGCCAGGGTTTTTCAGGTACTGCTCGCGGATCGCGCGGGCAGACCAATACGTCAGGGCCGCCACCAGCCCGGTCGGGTTGTAACCCAACCCCTGCGGGAACGCAGACGCCCCCGGGACGAAGACGTTGGGCACGTCCCAGCTCTGCAGGTAACGGTTCAGTGCGCTGGTCTTGGGGTCGGTGCCCATGATCGCGCCGCCGTTGAGGTGAGTCGTCTGGTAGCTGGCGGTGTTGAAGTGTTCCTTGACCTTCTTGCCCAGCACGGCAATGGACTTGGGGTTCATCGCCTGGGCGACCTTGCTGAGTTTGTCGACCATGAACTGGTTCATCTTGATGTCGTTTTCCTGCCAGTCGAAGGTCATGCGCAGCAACGGTTGGCCGAAGGCATCGCGGTAGGTGGGGTCCAGGTCCAGGTAGTTGCCCCGGTACGACTGGTGCGCGCCATGTGCGTCCATCGACACCTGGTGGGTGTAGTAGTCGGCGGTGGCCTTTTTCCAGGCGCTGCCCCAGGCGGGCGTGCCGGGCGGGTTGGCGATGCCGGCGATCGGGCGGCTGCCGGCCTGGTTCACCCACATGGGCGAGCCGCCGACGAAACCATATGGCCCGTGGTCGAAGTTGTCTGCGTTGAAGTCATCGATCGCAATGCCGTTGCCGCCGGCGCCGATGAAGTTGTTGGTGTAGGTGTCCTTGTCGAAGAACGCCTTGACCGTACCCATGTTCTGATAGGCGAAGTTGCGCCCGACCACGCCTTCGTTCTTGACCGGGTCGTACGGTTTGCCGATGCCCGACAGCAGCATCAGCCGCACGTTGTTGAACTGGAAGGCCGCGAGGATGACCAGGTCCGCCGGCTGCTCCACTTCCCGCCCTTGCGCGTCGATGTAGGTCACGCCGGTGGCGTTGCGTTTGCTGTCGTCCAGGTTCACCCGCAACACATGGGCATTGGCGCGCAGCTCGAAATTCGGTACCTGGCGCAGCGCCGGCAGGATGTTCACGTTGGGCGAGGCCTTGGAGTACATGTAGCAGACGTAGCCACTGCAGAAACCGCAGAAATTGCACGGCCCCATCTGCGCCCCGTAGGGGTTGGTGTAGGGCCCGGAGGTATTGGCCGAAGGCAGGTTGTACGGTTTGTAGCCCAGGCTGGTCGCGGCCTTTTCAAACAGTTTTGCCGACACCACGTTCTTCTGTGCGGGCAGCGGGAACGGGCTGGAGCGATCAGCGGCATAGGGGTTGCCGCCCTTCCCCGCGCCGACCACCGTACCGTTGACGGTCCAGGCCTGGCCCGAGGTGCCGAAGACCTTCTCGGCAAAGTCGAAGTACGGCTCAAGCTCCTGATACGTGACGCCGAAGTCCTGAATGGTCATGTCTTCGGGGATGAACGCCTTGCCGTAGCGTTCTTCGTAGTGGCTGCGCATGCGCAGCTCGATCGGGTCTACCCGAAAATGCACACCAGACCAGTGCAGGCCCGCGCCACCTACGCCCTTGCCTGGCAAGAACGCGCCCAGCTGGCGGTTGGGCAACGCGACATCGTTGACGCTGTGGCGGATGGTGACGGTCTCTTTCGACACATCGACGAACAGCTTCTTGCGCACGCTGTAGGTGAGTTCATCGATCACCTGCGGGTAGCTGCCCTCGGGGTAGGTATCCTGCATCGGGCCACGTTCCAGGGCAACGACCTGCAGCCCTGCTTCGGTAAGCTCCTTGGCCATAATCGCGCCGGCCCAGCCGAAACCGACGATCACAGCATCAACTTTCTTCAACACATTCGCCATGGTTCAGGCCCTCTCGCCGCGGATGGACACAGCCGGGAACGGGTACGGCTCATTGCGCTCGACCCAGTCCATGAAGTCGGCCCGAGCACCGGGGCAACCGATCTGGGTCCAGCCCACCATGCCTTTGTTGCCGCCGTGAATCGGGTCGCAGAAGAACCCTTCGCGGGTGTTCTGCACCAGCAAGCTGAAAAACAGCTTGGCCGGAAGGGCGTCGAAAACCAGCTCACCGGCTTCCACCTTGGCGAGAATACGGTCCCGGGTAGCGCTATCTTGCGCAGCAAAAACGTGTCCGGAGTTGGCTTTGCACCAGTCATCCACGGCGGCGATGCCCAGGCGATAGATCTGTTGCGGGCTGAGTTGCAACTGATAACCCAACTCTGGGGCGGCGTCGGCATTGAACGGCCCCTGCATGTACCACTGCGCGCCGGTTGCATACGGGGTATTCATCTGGCGGTCGATGAATTCGGCGGCGCCGGCCTCAAGCGCGCCAGGGCCAAGCTCATCGGCGGGGATGATGCGGGCAACAGCGGCTTGCAGAAACGCCCACTCCTCGGCGGTGAAAAAGGTCGGCTGGTAGTGCCCCGCCGGCGGCGTGGCAGGCACTTTGGGTGCGTGCTGCGGGGCCGCAAGCAACTGGCTGGCACCCACGCCCAGCCCCGTGCTGGCGACGGTCACGACGGGTATCAGGGTCAAGGTCTTGCGCAGGAAGTCCCTGCGTGGGTTATCGGGGGCATGCTCAGGCATTACGAATCCTCATCGGCTTGGGGGCGGCCTTGAAACGAACCGTCTGATGTTCAATGTGGGGGGTGATCTTGATAGGCCATCAAGAAGACAGCCGAATAATCTAACGCGTTCAGAAATGTTTTGAAACCGGTTTCATGCTTGACTTTCTGGCCACAGCTAAAGCCAAGCTGCGGGAATCCGTGGCTCGCCAAGGTTTTTTCACACCCGGCACTTTAAAGCACCCACGGCCTTCTCTAGCTGCAACCAATAGTTTCCTAGCAAAGTAAAAAACGAAACTTCCTACAACTGTTTAGGACGCTCAATACTCTCCAGTGAACTGATTCCTCGTTAGTGTTCAGGCTCCAGCTAAACGCTTACGTCTGATCGCACGGGTGGCCCATGCCCTTTGCAGACGCTGCCTGACTTTCGAGGGAATCCGCATGCCCAGCCAGTCCGACTTTTACTTCACCTTCCAGCCGCTGGCTGGTCAGAGTGAATTCGAAGTGGTTTCGTTCGAGCTCAACGAAGCGATAAGTACACCCTACCAGCTCAACCTGGAGCTGATCAGCTTCGACGATGAAGTCGATTTCGGCCAACTGCTCGACAAACCTGTGCTGTTTACCATTTGGCGTGGGGAGCGCGCGCTGCGCTACGTGCACGGCCTGGTCAGCACCTTCAGCCAAGGCGACACAGGTTTTTGCCGTACACGTTATCGCGCCTTGGTCGAACCCATGCTGGCGCGCGCCGGGCTGCGCTCCAACTGGCGCATCTTCCAGCAGAAGACCGTGCCGCAAATACTTGAAATCATGCTTAAGCGCCAAGGCATCCTTCATTTTCAGCTGAACAGCAGCGGCGAGCATCAAGTACGCGAGTTCTGCGTGCAAGCCGGTGAAACCGATCTCGCTTTCATCGCCCGCCTGGCTGCCGAAGAAGGGTTCGTCTACCGCTTCGAGCACACGCCGAAGCAACACATGCTGCTCTTCACCGACCGCTTGCTGTGGCTGGGGCAGATCAGCCGTGGTGTCATCCAGCGCGATGACGACGAAGGCTTCGATGACGACGACATCGACCCCAATCAGGTGCTGTACCGTTCCAACCGGGGGGGTGACCAGGCGATGCCTTGCCTGCACCGGTTGCGCTACAGCGAGCAGGTGCGTACTGCGCGCCAGGTGCAACGGGATTACACTTTCACCAACCCGGCCTACCGGCAGGAGCATCGCGCAGACGCCAGTGACCTGAAACATCAATCTACAGCGTACGAGTACTTCGACTACCCCGGCCGCTACAAGCGTGACGCTGTCGGCGTGCCCTTCACGGCCACCCGGATCACCGCTCTGCGCCATGATGCCCGCATTGCCGAAGTGGAAGGCGATGATGTGCGCCTGCAACCGGGGCTGAGTTTCACCCTGATCGAGCACCCTCGGGGCGACTTGAACGTGCACTGGCGTGTGATCAACGTGCACCATGAAGGTACCCAGTTTACCAGCCTGCAGGAGGAAGCCGCGGGCGCCCAGCAAGGTACTCGTTACTCGCAGGCCGCAGTGCTGGTGCCGGGCAGAGCCGAGTGGCGCCCGGCGCCGCTGGCCAAGCCGCGCATCGACGGCCCGCATATGGCAACCGTCGTCGGCCCGCCTGACGAGGAGATCTATTGCGATTCGTGGGGCCGGGTCAAGGTCAGCTTCCCCTGGGACCGGGAGAGCGAGAACAATGAATTCAGCTCCTGCTGGGTGCGGGTTTCGCAAGGCTGGGCCGGTGGTAGCTGGGGCTCGATGGCCATCCCACGTATCGGCCAGGACGTGATCATCCAGTATGTCAACGCCGACCCGGACCAGCCGATGATCACCGGCCGTACCTACTGCGGCAATCAGCTTCCGCCCTACGACCTGCCCGAACACAAGACGCGCATGACCATCAAGAGCCAGACCCACAAGGGCGGTGGTTACAACGAGCTGCGCTTCGAAGACGAACTGGGCCGACAAGAAGTGTTCATCCACGCAGAACGGGACCAGAACAACGTTGTAAAGCACAACGAAACCACGCAGGTCGGCAACGATCGCGCCGAACGCGTGGAGCAAGACGAAACGATTTCGATTGGCCGGGACCGCCGGGAAGATGTCGCCCAAGACGAGTCACTCAGCATTGGCCAGAACCGCGTACACGAAATTGGCAATGACGACAGCCTGTCAATCGGCCGAACCCATACCATCGTCACAGGGCAGGACCGGATCGAGAAAGTTGGCAATCACCGCCAGGACTTCACCAAAGCCAACCACACGGTAGAGATCGGTGGCCACCTCGAACAAGTGGTGGCAGGTCATAACCTATTGCAAACCGGGGAAGCCATCCGGCACACCACCAAGGTGTACGACATACAGGTCAGCGAGAGCCTCACAATCAGAAGCCCGGGCGGGCTGCTGCGGATCGATGGGGCCGGTGTGACGTTGGATGGCGTGGCACTCGCGTTCAGAGGGCCGGTCAGCCAGCAGGCAGTGGGCAGCCAACGTACAACTTCGACCGCCGGCATACCGGAGCCCGGCGAGCCCATTTGCCTCAGCTGCATGCTGAAAGCGATCGCGGACGGCCATAACATGATCCGCATGGGGGGCACCCACTGATGCCGAGCCCTTTCGTCAGAGCACTGGTCGAGGTACTGAGAACCTCCGATCGGTATCGCCTGAGCGCCATTGTCGAAATGGCCGATCTTTCACCTCAAATTCGTGAAGAGCTGACCGAGTATTACTCGGGGCGCTGCTGGCCACTGTTGCAGCAAGCTCAATTCAGCAACTTGCGAGCAGTAGGGCCCTGGCTATTCGGTTCGCGCCCCGGTTCTGATGTCTCAGCCCAATACGACTTTCAATGGCAGCTCGAACAAGGCGCAGTGGGTGCGGTATGCGGCTGGATAGTCAGCGCGTTGCCACCTGGCCTGCTCGCCCGACACTTGAGCCAGGCCAACATCGTCACCGGTGCAGATGGCCACGCTTACCTTATGCGCTACCACACCGCTGCAGCCCTTGGCGTGCTGGCTGCACACCGCCAGTTGCCTGGGGTCAGCGAGTGGTTGGCGCCTATCTATCACTGGTGGGCACCCGTGGCGGACCCGCACAAAACACTGTGGTTGAAGATAGCCGGCGGCAACCAAGCGCCACCTGCACACATCACGCCCATCACGCTGGACGATAACTGCTGGGCTGCATTGGCGGGAGACCCACTGAGCTACCAACTTGCCGAGATACTGAAGGGCGAGCAGTCCTGCCCCACCTTGGCCGCTGCTTGCCACGGCACACGGGTTGGCCTGCTCCAGCACTACCTCGATCAGGCACGTGAGCAAGGCCTGGACCGTGAGGAGGACCTCATCACCTATGTACTGATGACGGCGCGCGACGGTGAACAGCTGAGCACATCACCGTCCTGGCAGGAAGCAATCGCTGCGACACGCGAGCAGCGGACCGCCCTTATCGACAACGTGCAGCAATACCTGCGCACCAAGGCCTGAGGCACACCCCCATGGACTCGCTCACCCAAACGCTCGAACTGTGCAGACGTGTTACAGCCGGCTACCGCCCGGCACTACGTAACAGCCCTGTCGCCGATTGCACACGCCGTTTCGAACTGCTGCCCCTGCGCTATGCCGCTGTCGGCGGCAACTCGGCACAGCGCGCCCGCTTGCCCAAGTTGCCAGGCTATCTCAGCCCCTTTCAGGATGTGGGTGAACTGACCCACTCCAGCTATGCCATCCGCCCGCTGCGCGAAGGCTTTCTCTACTTGCTGATCAAACGCTACAGCGCGCCGGCCTACGAATGGCACAGCCAGTACCGCGTAGCGCCCAATGGTTCACTGTTGTACATCAACGCCGACGCCCCTTGGGAGCCTGCCCCCAGCACAGGCAACCTGGACGAAATCCTGAGCGCCTTCGGTTGGACCATCACCCTCTACGACCTGGACGACATCCAGGAACTGCGCCCGTTGTTCAGCCCCTCCCCGCTCACACCGCGCATGCTCGACAACTACCGCGTGCTGGAAGACGAGTATCGCAACAGCCTGCCCTCCATCGATATCGCCCGCTTCATCCAGCCTTCGGATGCACCGCCTCAGCCAAACGTACTCAAACACGATCAACTGGGCTGGGTGGCTGACTTCAAGGCGCAAGACGATGCACAGCTGCAGGCGCTGCTGGCCTTGCAGCCGTTCAACAACGACCAGATCGTATCGCCGCATGCCTCACGGCAAGCCCTGGCGCCGCTTATGAATCAAACTAAACCCCGTGGCGCCGCCATCGTGATCGAAGACGCCATCGGCATCACTCAGGAGCTCAATACCTGGCGTAACGCCGCCGTCGACGAGGTGAAGACGACATGGCTGCAGCGCACCGTGGAACCTGGCGTGGACAACGAGCGCAAATTGCTGGTCGCGCAGTCGTTCCTGGAAATAGAAAAGCTCTACCCGCAGATGGTGGCTGAGAAGATTATCAAGCAAGAGGTCATGGCCGAGACTGTGCGCAAGCAGCCGATGACGCCTGTGGACTTCTATGGATTTACCGATCACGCCCGCCAGAAGGCCGACGCCCATGACGAACGCATCAAACCTCATCTCGCGCAGTTCGAGCGCGAAGTCCGCGCCAAAGTCCAGGCCCGTCAGGATGCTGGCGAATTCAGCAAGAAGTTCGACGAGAAATACGGCCATCTGGTCGACCGCCAGGCCATGCACGATCAGCTCGAAGGCTTCGAGCAGGCGATGCAGCAGGCCCAGCAGGCTGCTCAGGACCGCGCCGAGGACCATGCCTACTGGGTGACAAGCAAGCGTTTGCTACAAACGCTGGACCGCTACGACAACGCCGACCTGATCAATGGCTTGGCCTTTGCCGAACAGACCGGCCAGTGCGTGATCGGCATGGAGCTCAGCGAACTGGGCACGGCCATCCTTGACCACTGGTGGCGCAGCGATGTGGCGGACCGCTGCAACCTGGCGATGCGCGGCATCACCTATAACCAGGACGACATCCGGGAAGCGCTAGCAGCGTTGCAGGAAGCAGCCAAGGCCGAACCGCCGGCAGAGACATCGTTCGTGTTGCGTGAAGCGCTCGCCCGCCAAGCGCATATCGCGGCGAACGCCTTCGGGCGCATCAATACGCTGTATGAAGAGCTACAGAGCAGGAACAGCACTGCCAGCATCGGTTTGTATGCCTGGTACGTCGCGCTGGGACGGCAGGTGCTGCGTACCGGGTCACCAAACAGCATGGACCGCGCCCTGCACCATGGGCTGCGCCTCACATTGTTTGCCTCGGTGCATGAAGCGGCTGTCGACATTCGCCTGGGCGACGCTGCTCGCAGTGGGCAACCACTGAATGCACAGCGCAGCGGTGCTCAGGTTGCACGCTATCTGGATCAGGCCTGGGCTGAAGGGCTGATGCAGGCCAACAGCAGTGATTTCTATAAAGTGCGTGTCTCCGGGCTGGTTTGCCTACTGGAAGGAATGCTGATGGCATTCAAGGCACGAGAGCTGCCCGACAGTGATGCGCGGGTGAAGACCGAGCTTCTGGCAGCGGCCATGACCACGGCTGCGGCCGGGTTTGAAGTTGGCGCCAGTTATGTGGATCAGGTGGTGGTGAGGTATGGCGCGAATAGCGTGACCGGGAGAGGCGCTGCGGCGACCTTGGGGAGGTTGAAGCTTTGGGGGGCTGGGTTGGCGGGCATGGGAGGGCTGGTATTGGCGTGGTGGGATTTCGCCGATGCGGCTGAACATTTTAACTATCGTCAAGACGATCTTAACGGGAAAAGCACAACAAAACCCCAAGTTTTGGCCCCCGCTTATGCATTGAGATCCCTGGCAACTATTACACTTTCTTTCGCAGAAGCAGGAGCAGCCATCGCAATCGCCAAACCTTTTTTTGACTATCTATCTCACAACGCCAAAACTAAACTTGTACGAATGCTGGCCTCATCAATGGGAGTGCTTGCAAAAAAATTGGGTGCACAAGCCGCTCGCCTCCTACTAGCGCGTTTGGTACTGGGAGCTTTTTGGATAGGTCTCGCCCTGACGATAGTAGTTTATCTTTTTGAAGACGATGCTTTGGGAAAGTGGTGCAAACGCAGCTGCTTCCGGATCGGAAAAAATTCGAAACTCTTTGAGGAACTGGAAGAGTTGAGCGCTCTCCATGCAGCTTTCAGTGAGGTCTTATAATGTACTTGGTTGAATGGGGCTTCTGGCAGATGGCAACAGAGTCAGAGAACGCACGGAAGGCGTACGAAGCAGAGATGACACCTGCAGAAAGACGCTCTAGCCAAGATTATTATGAGGGCGACCTGGAAAAAGAAATACATTTCCAACAGGTCAGCGAAAAGCCTCACACACGCGGCCCTATTTTTGCTTTCAATAAGACATTTCTTGAAATGCGCTGTGGCGGCTCCGAAGACAAGCGAGGCCTTATTACACTCATTACATTAGGCGGAATCTTACCCGGCATCATTGTTGGAATAGTCATTGCTGTAGGTTCTATTTGGCTGGATATCACCAGGCCCGGCCCAATCTCCTTTTTTGGAGTGGTACTTACAATTATCTTGGGGTTGGTTTCAGGAGCTGCATTATACTTCTATTCAAAATACGGCATAAAAATTAGCCGATTAGAAGTACTGACCAGCCGCCATCTGCTCATCCGCTTCAACCGAATAACACAGCAAGTCCACCTGCATAGACCAAGCTATTGCGGCGGTATCGTCACATTTCCATGGAAAAGCACCGGAAGCACAGGTCTTGATCCAGCGGACGACCCGCTCAGCGTTGGAATGAGACTTGGCCTGATCTGGCACCCCAGCCGCACCGGCCTCCCCCACATGGAAATGGCCCTACTCGGTAAACAAGGCCAAGGCGGCAGCGAACTCCGTGATGAATGGGAATTCATCCGCCGCTACATGGAAGAAGGCCCACACGCCGTCCCCCGCCCCCGTCTGAGCACTCAACTGCCCTCACCCATTCAGGCATTCAGCGCCCAGTTCGAAGGCCTTGGCCGTTTCTTCCGCAAAAGCAGTTGGCTGTTCAAACTCGTAATGCTCATGGTCTGGCCCGCTTTCGTCATCATCGGCACCGCGCACTGGGTCAGCCTGCTGCTGTGCTGGCGACCCCGCTGGCCGAAGGTGATCCGTGAGGCCGGTTTGCC
>NZ_JANIAG010000012.1:0-60399 GCF_028682155.1 Pseudomonas sp. 39004 | reverse complement strand
CGACAGCAGGATCAAGCTGGCCACAGCGTTGATCTCAGGCTTCACGCCCAGGCGCACCGCCGAGAACACTTCCATCGGCAAGGTAGTCGAGCCAGGCCCGGACACGAAGCTGGCCAGCACCAGGTCGTCCAGCGACAGCGCGAACGACATCATGCCGCCCGCCGCCAGCGAAGGCGCGATCATCGGGATGGTGATCAGGAAGAACACCTTCCACGGCTTGGCACCCAGGTCCATCGCCGCTTCCTCGATCGACAGGTCCAGCTCACGCAGCCGCGCCGACACCACCACCGCCACATACGCCGCACAGAACGTGGTGTGGGCGATCCAGATGGTGACGATGCCACGCTCCTGCGGCCAGCCAATCATCTGCGCCATGGCCACGAACAGCAGCAACAGCGACAGACCGGTGATCACTTCAGGCATGACCAGCGGCGCGGTAACCAGGCCACCGAACAGCGTACGGCCCTTGAAGCGAGTGACCCGGGTCAGCACGAAGGCCGCCAGGGTACCCAACGCCACTGCCGCCACCGCCGTGTAGCAGGCGATTTCCAGCGAGCGCATCACCGACCCCATCAACTGGGTGTTGTCGAGCAAGCCGACGTACCACTTCACCGACCAGCCACCCCACACCGTCACCAGCTTGGAGGCGTTGAACGAGTAGATCACCAGGATCAGCATCGGCAGGTAGATGAACAGCAAGCCGAGCACCAGCATCAGCTTGGAGAAACTGAAACGCTTCATGCCCTGCCCTCCATCTCTTTGGCCTGGCTGCGGTTGAACAGCAGGATGGGCACGATCAGGATCGCCAGCATCACCACCGCCAGCGCGGACGCCACCGGCCAGTCACGGTTGTTGAAGAACTCTTGCCACAGCACCTTACCGATCATCAGGGTTTCCGGGCCCCCCAGCAGTTCCGGGATCACGAACTCACCCACCACCGGGATAAACACCAGCATGCAGCCGGCGATGATGCCGTTCTTGGACAGCGGCACGGTGATCTTCCAGAAGCTGTTGAAGGTGCTCGAACCCAGGTCCGATGCAGCTTCCAACAGGCTCGGGTCATGCTTCACCAGGTTGGCGTACAGCGGCAGGATCATGAACGGCAGGTACGAGTAGACCACGCCGATATACACCGCCAGGTTGGTGTTGAGGATCTGCAACGGCTGGTCGATCAGCCCCAGCCACATCAGGAAGCTGTTGAGCAGCCCGTTGTTGCTGAGGATACCCATCCAGGCGTAGACGCGGATCAGGATCGCCGTCCAGGTCGGCATCATGATCAGTAACAGCAGCACGGTCTGCGACTCTTTGCGGGCATTGGCGATGGAATAGGCCATCGGGTAGCCGATCAACAGGCACAGCAGGGTGCTGATGAAGGCCATCTTCAACGAGCCGAGGTAGGCCGAGATGTACAGCTCGTCCTCGGTCAACAGCCCGTAGTTGGCCAGGTTGAGCACCAACTGGATCTTGTCTTCGACGTAGCTGTAGATCTCGGTATACGGCGGGATCGCCACGTCGGCTTCGGCAAAGCTGATCTTCAACACGATGAAGAACGGCAGCATGAAGAACAGGAACAGCCAGATGAACGGCACGCCGATCACCAAGTGCCGCCCCTCCGGGATCAAGCGCTGGAAGGCTCGCTTGAGCTTGCGCAGTTTCATGACCGCAGTACCACGCCGCTGTCGTCTTCCCACCACACGTACACTTCATCGCCCCAGGTCGGACGCGTGCCCTGGCGCTCGGCGTTGGCCACGAACGACTGGACGATCTTGCCGCTCGGCAGCTCGACGTAGAACACCGAGTGGCCGCCCAGGTAGGCAATGTCGTGGACCTTGCCGCGCGACCAGTTGTGCTCGCAGGTCGGCTGCTGGGTAGTGACCAGCATTTTTTCCGGGCGCAGCGCGTAGGTGATGTGTTTGTCTTCGACCGACGTGGTGATGCCGTGGCCGACGTAGATCTTGCGCTCCAGCTCAGGGCTGGCAATGATCGCGTGGCCTTCGGCGTCGTCGACCACATCACCTTCGAAAAGGTTGACGTTGCCGATGAATTCGCACACCAGGCGGCTGGTCGGGGTCTCGTAGATGTCCACCGGCGAGCCGATCTGGGCGATCCAGCCCAGGTGCATGATGGCGATGCGCTGGGCCATGGTCATGGCCTCTTCCTGGTCGTGGGTCACCATCACGCAGGTCACACCCACGCGCTCGATGATCTCCACCAGCTCCAGCTGCATCTGCGAACGCAGCTTCTTGTCCAGGGCGCCCATCGGCTCATCGAGCAACAGCAGCTTCGGCCGTTTGGCCAGCGAGCGGGCCAGGGCCACACGCTGGCGCTGGCCGCCAGAAAGCTGGTGTGGCTTGCGCTTGGCGTACTGGGTCATGTGCACCAGCTTGAGCATCTCGGCCACGCGGGCGTCGACGTCGGCCTTGGGCAACTTGTCCTGCTGCAGGCCGAAGGCGATGTTCTGCGCCACGGTCATGTGCGGGAACAGCGCGTAGGACTGGAACATCATGTTGATCGGCCGCTCGTAGGGCGGCATGTCGGTGATGTCGACGCCGTCGAGCAGGATCCGCCCTTCGCTCGGCCGTTCGAAACCGGCCAGCATACGCAGCAAGGTCGATTTGCCGGAACCGGAGCCACCCAGCAAGGCGAAGATCTCGCCTTTGCGGATTTCCAGGGACACATCGTCCACAGCTACCGTTTCGTCGAACTTTTTCGTGACCCGGTCGATCTTGACCAGCACCTGCTTGGGTTGCTGGCCACCCTCGAGGGCTTTCTTATAGGCACCGGAGGCAACTGCCATGAGTGAAACTCCCAACAAGATTTGTGTGCCCGCGCAACCTGTTCTGCAGGGGGCCGCGGCGGGCCTGGATTGTTACTTGCCCGACTTGACCTTGGTCCAGCTACGGGTCATCAGACGTTGCACCTTGGGTGGCAACTCAGCGTTGACGAACATCTTGTCCAGCACTTCCTGCGGTGGGTAAACCGCGGCGTCAGTCCTCACGGCCTGGTCCATCAGGTCGCCAGCCTTGGGGTTCGGGTTGGCGTAACCGACGTAATCACTGACCTGGGCGATAACCTCAGGTTTCAGCAAATAGTTGATGAAGGCATGGGCCTCTTTGACGTTCTTGGCGTCCTTGGGGATCGCCAGTACATCGAACCAGAGGTTGCCGCCTTCCTTGGGAATCGCATAAGCCAGGTTCACACCCTTCTTGGCTTCTTCCGCGCGGGCCTTGGCCTGGAAGATATCGCCCGAGAAGCCTGCCGCGACGCAAATGTCGCCGTTGGCCAGGTCGGTGATGTACTTGGACGAGTGGAAATAGGTCACGTACGGGCGTACCGCCAGCAGCTTCTTCTCGGCCTTTTTATAGTCGTCGGGGTTGCTGCTGTTGGGGTCCAGCCCCATGTAGTTGAGCACCGCCGGGAGCATTTCGTCCGCCGAGTCGAGGAAGGCAACACCACACGTGGAGAGCTTTTTCATGTTCTCGGGTTCGAACAACACAGCCCAGGAATCGATAGTGTCGACGCCCAGCGCAGCCTTGACCTTTTCTACGTTGTAACCAATGCCGTTGGTGCCCCACAGGTAAGGCACGGCGTACAGGTTGCCTGGGTCATTCTTCTCGAGGCGCTTCATCAGCGCCGGGTCCAGGTTGGCATAATTGGGCAGCAGGTTCTTGTCGAGCTTCTGGAACGCGCCCGCCTTGATCTGCTTGCCGAGGAAATGGTTGGACGGCACGACGACGTCATAACCGGTGTTACCGGCCAGCAGCTTGCCTTCCAGTGTTTCGTTGGAGTCGAAAACGTCCTGCACGGGCTTGATACCCGTTGCCTTCTCGAAATCCGCGAGTGTGGTTGGGCCGATGTAATCGGACCAGTTATAGAAATGCACCGTAGGCGCCGCTTGGACGCTGCATGCCAGCGTCAGGCCCGCTCCAGCCATCAAGGCCTTGCGTAATACAGAAATAGACAAGTGGGTGGTCCTCACAATCAGTGCATGGGTAGCGGCAATGTGGCCGCACACGCAAAACCGGCGCGCAACTTACCTTCGCAGCTTCGATGCCGCAATCATCAATTGCCTTTCACTGCCTCTGGGCCGGGAGTCCCCGGCCCAGAGAGCCTCGCATCGGGCTTACTTGCCCGACTTGATCTTGGTCCAGCTGCGGGTGATGTCGCGCTGGGCAGCCTTCTCTGGCGCTTTGATGGCGTACAGTTGCGCCTTCACTGCATCAGACGGGTAGATGGCCGGGTCGCTGGTGATGTCCTTGTCGACGAACTCGGTCGCCGCCATGTTGCCATTCGGGAAACGCACGGCGTTGGTGATGGCGGCCATCACTTTCGGCTGCAGCAGGTATTCCATGAACTTGTAGGCAGCTTCGACGTTTTCGGCGTCTTTCGGAATGGCGACCATGTCATAGAAGGTGCCGGCACCTTCCTTCGGAATGACATAGCTCAGCTTGACCTTGTCGCCGGCCTCGTGGGCACGGGCCTTGGACTGCTCCAGGTCACCCGAGTAACCCACGGCCACGCAGATGTTGCCGTTGGCGAGGTCAGAGATGTACTTGGAGGAATGGAAGTAGGTGATCGACGGACGAATCTTCAGGAACAGATCTTCCGCGGCTTTCAGGTCTTCTTTCTTGGTGCTGTCGCTCGGCTTGCCCAGGAAGTGCAACGCGGCCGGGATCATCTCGGTCGGTGCATCGAGGAAGCTCACGCCACAGCTTTTGAGTTTTTCGATGTTCTCAGGCTTGAACACGACGTCCCACGATTCGATCTTGTCGACGCCCAGCGCGGCCTTGACCTTCTCTGGGTTGTAACCGATACCGATGGAGCCCCACATGTAGGGGAAGGCGAATTTGTTGCCGGGGTCGCTGGCATCGCCAACAGCCTTGAGCAGGGCTGGGTCGAGGTTTTTCCAGCTTGGCAGCTTGGAGCGGTCCAGCTCCTGGTAGACACCCGCCTTGATCTGCTTGGCCAGGAAGTTGTTGGACGGCACGACGATGTCATAGCCCGACTTGCCTGCCAGCAACTTGGCTTCGAGGGTCTCGTTGCTGTCGAAGACGTCATAGACGACCTTGATGCCGGTCTCTTTCTCGAAATTGGCCACGGTGTCCGGGGCGATGTAGTCCGACCAGTTGTACACGTGCAGTACTTTGTCATCAGCCTGAACAGCGGTCGCCATGGCACCCATCAGGGCGGCGGCCAGCAACGTCTTGCCCATTTTCTTCATGCGTCATGCTCCAGATTTTTTTGATTAGCCATCCGTTCAGCTGCCAGGTCCCGCAGTACACGCGCTGGGCGACTGAAACAGTCGCTAGTCTGGCAAGTTACAAGGCGCTGTTTCAAGGAAAGCAGCCCCTTGTAACCAACTAATGTCACAACGCTAGCCTAGCAGGTGCTCATCTGATCGCTTCGAGGGTCAAGTCCAGGCACTTGCGTGCCTTTTCCACCAGCTCGTCGATCTCTGCATGGCTGATCACCAGCGGTGGCGCGATGATCATGGTGTCACCCACCGCACGCATGATCAGGCCGTTCTCGAAGCAGAAGTTGCGGCAGATCATGCCCACGCCCTTGCCTTCGTAACGGCTGCGGGTCGCCTTGTCCTTGACCAGCTCGATCGCGCCGAGCAGGCCCAGGCCGCGCACTTCACCTACCAGCGGGTGGTCTTGCAGCTCACGCAAACGCTTTTGCAAATACGGTGCCGCTTCGTTGCGTGCCTGCTCGACAATGTGCTCGTCGCGCAGGATGCGCAGGTTTTCCAGGCCTACCGCGGCCGCTACCGGGTGGCCCGAATAGGTGAAGCCGTGGTTGAAATCGCCGCCTTCGCTGATCACCTTGGCCACAGTGTCACGCACGATCACACCGCCCATGGGGATGTAACCGGAGGTCAGGCCCTTGGCGATGGTCATCAGGTCGGGCTTGAGGTCGTAGTAGTCGGAGCCGAACCACTCGCCAGTACGGCCGAAGCCGCAGATGACTTCGTCGGCAACGAACAGGATGTCGTACTTGGCGAGGATCTCCTTGACCTTCGGCCAGTACGTTTCTGGCGGGATGATCACCCCGCCCGCGCCCTGGATCGGCTCGGCGATGAAGGCCGCGACGTTGTCTTCGCCGACTTCGAGGATTTTCTTCTCCAGTTGCTCGGCAGCCCACACCCCGAACGCGTCCGGGCTCATGTCACCGCCCTCACCGAACCAGTACGGCTGCGGGATGTGCACGATACCCGGGATCGGCAGGCCGCCCTGCTCGTGCATGCCACTCATGCCACCCAGGCACGCACCGGCGAAGGTGGAACCGTGGTAGCCGTTGATGCGGCCGATGATGGTCTGCTTGTGCGGTTTACCCTTCAGTGCCCAGTAGTGACGGACCATGCGCAGCACGGTGTCGTTGCCTTCGGAGCCGGAGCCGGTGAAGAACACATGGCTCATGCCTTCTGGCGCCACGTCGGTGATCGCCTTGGCCAGTTCCAATGCCGGCGGGTGCGCGGTCTGGAAGAACAGGTTGTAGTACGGCAGCTCGCGCATCTGCTTTTCGGCAGCCTGCACCAGCTCTTCGCGGCCATACCCCACCGCCACGCACCACAGGCCGGCCATGCCGTCGAGGATCTTGTTGCCCTCGCTGTCCCACAAATGCACGCCCTGGGCCTTGGTGATGATGCGCGGCCCCTTCTCCTTCAGCTGTTTGTAGTCGCTGAAGGGCGCGAGGTGGTGCTCGCCGCTCAGGGTTTGCCATTCACGGGTTTGCGGGTTTTTGACGCTCATGTGCTTCTCCGTTATCCGACAGCCGCGCTCCTGCGGCACCAGGGTTGATCAGACTGCAAACAGCAGGAACTCACGTTCCCAGGAACTGATGACGCGTTTGAAGTTTTCGTGTTCGGCGCGTTTGGTCGCGACGTAGCCGGTGATGAACTTCTTGCCCAGGTACTGCACCAGCGCACGGCTGACTTCCATGCGTTCCAGGGCGTCTTCGATGGTCAGTGGCAGGCGCAGGTTGCGGCGTTCATAACCACGGCCCTGCACCGGCGCGCTGGCCTCGATGCCTTCGACCATGCCGATGTAGCCGCACAGCAGGCTGGCGGCGATGGCCAGGTAAGGGTTGGCATCGGCGCCCGGCAAGCGGTTCTCGACCCGGCGGTTTTGCGGCCCGGCATCCGGCACGCGCAGGCCGACGGTACGGTTTTCCTCGCCCCACTCGACGTTCACCGGCGCCGAGGTGTCGGGCAGGAAGCGGCGGAACGAGTTGACGTTGGGGGCGAACAGCGGCAGCGCCTCGGGGATGAACTTCTGCAGGCCACCGATGTGGTGCAGGAACAGCTCGCTCATGCTGCCGTCTTCGTTACTGAAGATGTTCTTGCCGGTGGCCGCGTCGATCACGCTCTGGTGCAGGTGCATGGCACTGCCAGGCTCGCCGGTCATGGGCTTGGCCATGAAGGTGGCGGCCACGTTGTGCTTGAGCGCAGCCTCGCGCATGGTGCGTTTGAACACCAGGATCTGGTCGGCCAGGTGCAGCGCGTTGCCGTGACGGAAGTTGATTTCCATCTGCGCCGTACCGTCTTCGTGGATCAGCGTGTCGAGGTCCAGCTTCTGCAGTTCGCACCAGTCATAGACATCCTCGAACAGCGGGTCGAATTCGTTGGCGGCTTCGATCGAGAACGACTGGCGGCCGGTTTCCGGGCGGCCCGAGCGGCCTACCGGCGGCTGCAGCGGGAAGTCCGGGTCTTCACTACGCTTGGTCAGGTAGAACTCCATCTCGGGCGCGACAATCGGCTGCCAGCCTTTGTCGGCGTAGAGCTTGAGCACTTTCTTCAACACGTTGCGCGGCGACAGTTCGACCGGGTTGCCCTTCTTGTCGTAGGTGTCGTGGATCACCTGCGCCGTCGGCTCGATGGCCCAGGGCACCAGGAACACGGCGTCTTCGTCGGGGCGGCAGATCATGTCGATGTCGGCCGGGTCGAGCAGTTCGTAATAGATGTCGTCGTCGACGTAGTCACCCGTCACGGTCTGCAGCAGCACGCTCTCGGGCAGGCGCATGCCTTTTTCGGCGATGAACTTGTTGGTCGGCGAAATCTTGCCGCGCGTGATGCCAGTGAGGTCGCTGATCATGCATTCGACTTCAGTGATCTTGTGCTCTTTCAACCAATCGGTGAGCTGGTCGAGGTTGTTACTCATAAATACCTCAGGAGGTAAGGTGGTCCGCGCATTGATTCTGGATGGAGAAGATTGCTAAAGCAAAAACCCCCACGCACGAGCACAGTGGATACACTGAAAACAAGCGTGTCCGTAATGAGTTTGAAGGGCAGGAAGGCGAATCGAGTAGCGCAACGCCGCTACGGGGGAAGGTCCGAGTGCGCCAAGCGTCAATTATTGCGGCCAGGGCGGCCACACCGTTGACGGTGCGTTCATGAACGACAGGGGTACCCGACTGCACTGCGCAGGCAGCGCTTTCAGGTCGCGACAAGCGGACCATATGACCCTCGTATTATTGTGTTTTGGGTTGTGACCGAGCTTAGCCTTGTTCATTTTTTTACACAACACCTCCGTAAAAAATAAAACACGGCAAGCTTGAGATAGCCCTTTGAGCGGTAAATAGCGGATAATGGCACGCCCCGATATGCAGCAAATCTGCCGTAGATGTGCCATTTCAGGGCATCATGGGGTTGGCTTGACATCAGTATGGCTTTTCGATTGACTGGTCCTGCAAGCCCCCCTTGATTGATATTTTTAACAACAAAGGTGTTGCATCATGTCGGTACCCCCGCGTGCCGTTCAGCTTAACGAAGCGAACGCGTTCCTTAAGGAACATCCTGAGGTTCTCTACGTTGACCTTCTGATTGCAGATATGAATGGTGTGGTGCGCGGCAAGCGCATAGAGCGCACCAGCCTCCACAAGGTTTACGAGAAAGGCATCAACCTGCCGGCCTCCCTCTTCGCCCTGGACATCAACGGTTCCACCGTCGAGAGCACTGGGCTTGGCCTGGACATCGGCGATGCTGACCGCATCTGCTATCCAATCCCCGACACGCTGTGCAACGAGCCGTGGCAGAAACGCCCCACCGCACAGCTGCTCATGACCATGCACGAGATCGAAGGCGAGCCCTTCTTCGCCGACCCTCGTGAAGTGTTGCGTCAGGTTGTCAGCAAGTTCGACGACATGGGCCTGACCATCTGCGCCGCGTTCGAGCTGGAGTTCTACCTGATCGACCAGGAGAACGTGAACGGCCGCCCGCAACCACCCCGCTCGCCGATCTCGGGCAAGCGCCCACAGTCGACCCAGGTGTACCTGATCGACGACCTCGACGAATACGCCGACTGCCTGCAGGACATCCTCGAGGGTGCCAAGGAGCAGGGTATTCCGGCCGACGCCATCGTCAAGGAAAGCGCCCCGGCGCAGTTCGAAGTCAACCTGCACCACGTCCCCGACCCGCTCAAGGCCTGTGACTACGCGGTGCTGCTCAAGCGCTTGATCAAGAACATCGCCTACGACCATGAAATGGACACCACCTTCATGGCCAAGCCCTACCCGGGCCAGGCAGGCAACGGCCTGCACGTACACATCTCCGTGCTGGACAAAGATGGCAACAACATCTTCACCAGCGAGGATCCCGAGCAGAACGCCGCGCTACGTCACGCTGTCGGCGGTGTGCTCGAGACCCTGCCCGCGTCCATGGCTTTCCTTTGCCCGAACGTCAACTCGTACCGTCGCTTTGGCGCGCAGTTCTATGTGCCGAACGCGCCGAGCTGGGGCCTGGACAACCGCACCGTGGCCTTGCGCGTGCCGACCGGCTCTGCCGATGCCGTGCGCCTCGAGCACCGCGTAGCCGGCGCCGATGCCAACCCGTACCTGATGATGGCGGCCGTATTGGCCGGCGTGCACCACGGCCTGACCAACAAGGTCGAGCCCGGCGCGCCGATCGAAGGCAACTCGTACGAGCAGCTGGATCAGAGCCTGCCGAACAACCTGCGCGATGCCCTGCGTGAGCTGGACGACAGCGAGATCCTCAACAAGTACATCGATCCGAAGTACATCGACATCTTCGTCGCGTGCAAGGAAAGCGAGCTGGAGGAGTTCGAGCATTCGATCTCCGACCTCGAGTACAACTGGTACCTGCATACCGTGTAACTGAAAACGCCGCCCATCAGGGCGGCGTTTTTCATTGAGGCCGAGGCAGGCTTACAGCGACTTTTCGAAAATCTTCGAATTGCGCTGATAGTTGTACAGCGAAGCCCGCGCCGCCGGCAGCCGCTCCACGCCACTTGGCGCAAAGCCACGCTCGCGGAACCAGTGCGCAGTGCGCGTCGTCAGCACGAACAACGTATTCAAACCCATCTGCCGTGCCCGGCTCTCGATGCGTTCAAGCAGCTCATCGCCGCGCCCACCATGCCGGTACTCCGGGTTCACCGCCAGGCACGCCAGCTCCCCCGCCTCGGAATCGGCAATCGGGTACAGCGCCGCACACGCGATGATCATGCCCTCGCGCTCGACCACGCTGAACTGCTCGATTTCCCGCTCCAGCACCTCGCGCGAACGGCGCACCAGGATGCCTTGCTCTTCCAGCGGGCTGATCAGTTCCAACAGGCCGCCGACATCTTCGATGGTTGCCTCACGCACGACCTCGAACTGCTCTTGGGACACCAGTGTACCGCCACCCCCGCGGGTGAACAGCTCGGTCAGCAGCGCACCGTCTTCGGCATAACTGACGATATGGCTGCGCGCCACGCCGCCCTTGCAGGCCTCGGCGGCAGCATCCAGCAGCTCACCCTGATAGTCGCTGCCCAGGCGCAGCAGATGCGGCGCCACCTGCTGCGGGCGCAGCTCACGCACCAGCTTGCCCTGTTCATCCAGCAGCCCCGGCTCGGCGCCGAACAGCAGCAGTTTGTCGGCACCCAGCTCGATGGCCGCGCGGGTGGCCACGTCTTCGCAGGCAAGGTTGAAGATTTCACCGGTGGGCGAGTACCCCAGCGGCGACAGCAGCACGATGGAGCGCTCGTCGAGCAAGCGGCTGATGCCTTTGCGGTCGACCCGGCGCACTTCGCCGGTGTGGTGGTAGTCCACGCCTTCGAGCACACCGATCGGCCGGGCAGTGACCAGGTTGCCGGACGCCACGCGCAGGCGCGAGCCTTGCATCGGCGAAGCGGCGATGTCCATCGACAAGCGGGCCTCGATGGCCAGACGCAGGGCACCCACAGCATCGATCACGCAATCCAGCGTGGCCGCATCGGTGATGCGCAGGCTGCGGTGGTAGTGCGGAGTCAGGCCGCGTTCGGCCAGGCGGCTCTCGATCTGCGGGCGCGAGCCATGCACCAGCACCAGCCGCACGCCCAGGCTGTGCAGCAGCACCAGGTCGTGGACAATATTGCCGAAATTAGGGTGCTCTACCCCATCGCCGGGGAGCATGACCACAAAGGTGCAGTCGCGATGGGCATTGATGTACGGGGAAGCATGACGCAGCCAGTTGACGTAATCGGGCATGACAGGGCCTGTGGATAAGTGGACGGAGAACGGCGATACAGGGGGCGTTCAAGATCATCGTCGGAACAGGCTTGCGGTCACGCGCGGTCTCCTCTAGGCAGGAACGAATCAGCTCAATGGACGTTTAGTGCAGGCAATAGTGCCGGATCAGGTCACGCAATAGACGCACGGTAGGCTCGATTCGTGACATTTCAAGGTACTCGCCAGGCTGGTGGGCACAGGCGATGTCGCCAGGGCCCAGCACGATGGTCTGGCAGCCCAGCTGCTGAAGATAAGGCGCTTCGGTGCCGAACGCTACCGCTTCGGCGCGATGACCGGTCAGGCGCTCGGCCACCTGCACCAGCTCGGCGTCCGCAGCCTCCTCGAACGGGGGTACTTCGGGGAACAGCGGCGCATAGTCGATACGCACCTCAAAACGTTCCGCCAGCGGTACCAGCTTCTGGCGAATCGCCGCACGCAACTGCTCTGCATCCATCCCCGGCAGCGGCCGCAGGTCGAATTCCAGCGCACACTGGCCACAAATGCGGTTGGGGTTATCGCCGCCATGGATGCAGCCGAAGTTCATCGTTGGCGTAGGCACGGTGAACTGTGGGTTGCGGTACGCCTGCTGCCATTGCCCGCGTAACTGCATCAGCTCGCCCATCACCGCGTGCATGGCTTCCATGGCGCTGCGCCCGAGGCTTGGGTCCGACGAATGGCCGCTGCGGCCCAAGATGTCGATGCGGTCCATGAGGATGCCTTTGTGCATGCGGATCGGCCGCAGGCCGGTGGGCTCGCCGATCACCGCTGCGCGACCCAGAGGCTGGCCGGCCTCGGCCAGGGCGCGGGCGCCGGACATGGAGCTTTCTTCGTCGCAGGTGGCGAGAATCAGCAGCGGCTGCTTGAAGTCGTGCTCCAGCAACGGCAGCACGGCCTCGATGACCAGGGGGAAGAAGCCCTTCATGTCGCAGCTGCCCAGGCCGACCCAACGGCCATCGATTTCGGTCAGCTTCAGCGGGTCGCTCGACCACAGCTGCTCGTCGAAGGGCACGGTATCGCTGTGCCCCGCCAGCACCAGGCCACCCGGGCCGGTGCCACGGCTGGCCAGCAGGTTGAACTTGCCGGGGCTGACCTGTTGGATGTCGCACGTGAAACCCAGGTCGCCCAACCAGCCGGCCAGCAGGTCGATGACCTGGCGGTTGGACTGGTCCAGCGCAGGCTGGGTACAACTGACCGAAGGCGCGGCGATCAAAGCGGCAAACTGGTCTTTCAGCGTCGGCAACGGCATGCCCGTACTCCTCGGAAGCGTTGCCCATCATAGGACCATCTGCCGTCTGGAATAAACCGTTGGCGGCCGACTGCTGTAGACTCTGTTGCCAACGAGCCCCTCCTTCGAGCCAGCGATGCACAAAGAAACCGAACTCAAGCTCCGCGCCAGCCGCGAGACCCTTGCCGCCCTGCGCGAGCACCCCTTGCTGAAAAAGCGCAACAAGTCCGGTTGGCAGACCCGCGAACTGCTCAACCAGTACTTCGACACCCCGGAGCGTGACCTTTGCGCTGCCCGCGTGGCCCTGCGCCTGCGCCGCGATGGCGAGGCGATCATCCAGACCTTGAAGTGCCGTGGCCAAAGCGTGGCCGGGCTGTCCGAGCGCAACGAGTACGAGTGGCACCTGGACAAGGTCAAGCTCGACCTGAAAAAACTCGACGCCACCTGCTGGCCCGAGCAGCTGGCCGCGCTCGACAAGAAAACCATCAAGCCGCTGTTCACCACCGACTTCACCCGCGAATTCGCGGAAATTGCCTGGGGCCGTGGCAAGAGCAAAGTCGTGATCGAGGCCGCTCTGGACCAAGGCTTCGTGATCGCCGGCAAGCGCAAGGAAGAAATCTGCGAGCTGGAGCTCGAGCTGCGCGAAGGTGCGCCTGAAGCCCTGCTGGAGCTGGCCGCCGAGCTCGCCGCCAGCCTGCCGTTGATGCCCTGCGACATCAGCAAGGCCGAGCGTGGCTACCGCCTGCTGGAGCCCGAGAGCTATGAGCTGGGCCTGCCGCACACCGAGCTGGACGCCGAAATGGCCGTGGACGATGCCTACGCCGCCCTCGCCTGGCAGCTGTTGGCCAGCAGCCAGCGCCTGGCCGAGCAATATCGCCACAATGGCCACTGGCGCCTGTTGCAGGACTGGGTCGAGTGCCTGGCCGAGTTGCGCGCACTGACCAGCAGCCTGGGCCAGGCGGCGCCACGCCCGTCCACCCGCGCCCTGCGCAGCAGCCTCGACGCATTGCTCGAAGACTGGCGCCCGCTGGTGCAGGCCGGTAACGATGACGAAGACATCCGCCGCGCCGCGCCCGAGCAGTTTGCCGAAGAGCTCGAAGACGTGCGTTGGGGTCAGTTCTCCCTGGAAACCTCGCGCTGGCTGCTGGCCCGTGGCTGGACCGCCGAGCGCAAAGGCCGTGGCGAACGCCAGGGCAACGCGCAGCTGGCCAGCTGGATGGCCCACCTGCTGGGCGAAGAAGGCCGTGCGCTGAAGCTGCCGCTGTACACCCAGCGCCCGGAAGACCTGGCCGAACAGCTGCCGCGCATCGAACAGTTGCTGGCCTGGCTGCACCATGCCCGCCAGGTGCTCGAAGCACCGCAAATGGACCGCCTGTACGGCGACCTGAAAAAACTGCACGAGCTGGCCGAGCTGCCGCTGTCGGAAGAGCCCGACGAGCTGCTTGAAGCCCGTATCGAACAGGCCCGCGCCGTTGATCAGAGCCGCGGCTGGAAGCACCTGCTCAAAGCCTGACGACACGGCCCCTGTAGGAGCGGCCTTGCGTCGCGAACGGGTCGCGCAGCGACCCTTTCCGACCGGTCCGTCGCCCCGGCAAGGTCGCTCCTGCAAAAATCACGAAAATCTACCTCAGCGACCCAGTGGCAGGCTCGTCGTGGACTTGATCTCCGAAAGCGCCACAATCGAATTGACCTCCTGAATCCCCGGCACATTCGACAGTTTTTCAAAGAAGAACCGCTCGTACGCCTCGATGTCCGAGGTAACGATGCGCAGCAGGAAGTCCACCGACCCCATCAGCACATAACACTCCAGCACCTCCGGGAACCCCCGAATCGCCTCGGTGAACTCGGTGAAATTCGAGCGCCCGTGCGCGTTCAGCTTCACCTCGGCGAAGATCTGCGTGTTCAAGCCGATTTTCTTGCGGTCGAGCAAGGTCACCTGCCCGCGTATCACCCCCTCCTCCTTCAGCCGCTGAATACGCCGCCAGCAAGGCGATTGCGACAGCCCGACACGCTCGGCGATCTGTGCGCTGGACAGCGAAGCGTCCTCCTGAAGCAGTTCGAGGATGCGCCGATCATAGGCGTCCAGCTCGCTGTGCATGAATAATCCCCTAAAACCAGATAATCAGAATTGAACGATCTGCCATACCGGCAAATCGATGGAATCATAGCGAAAAAATTCCCGCCGCAACGTGCAAGAATTTCTCCCACATTCGCGGAGACCAGCATGAACGCACTGCCACGTACCGACGCCTGGGCCGCCAGCAACGCCCACAGCACCGTGCACTACCGCCTGCAAGCCGAAGCCGAGCCCGACAGCCTGTGCCGGGTGCTCAACCTGTTTGCCTTGCAGTTTCTGACCCCGCACCACGTGCAGGTCAGCCAACAGGAGGACTGGCTCGATATCGAAATCGGCATTGGCGGGCTGAGCTGGCACCGGGCCGAGGTCATTGCGCAAAAATTGCGCAACCTGGTGTGCGTGGGTGAGGTGAGCCTGGCGAACCTTGCGCGCGTGGAGCTGGCGGTGGTCTGAGCCCGCTTCTTTTGTTCATGTCGCAAGATCCCGAAACCCTTTGCCAGCAGACAGCCCACCGCACCCGGCTAGCCTTCATCAGGACTCCCCACCTGGCAAGGACGCCAACATGCATACCCCCGGCAAGCAAGCCCTCGACCTCAACCGCCTGCTCCAGGCTCTGCTGACCGAGCAGCACCTGGACGCCAGCGACACCCTGCTGGTGCTGGAGCAGGCCGCCGCACGCCCGGCCTGCCACCCACTGGAGCTGATCGCCGCCCCTGGTCTTGAAGACCGCATGCACCCCGGCCAGCCGCTGGACCTCGACCGCCTCTGTCAGTGGCTGGCCGATAAGGTCGGCCAGCCCTTTGTGCGCATCGACCCGATGCAACTGGACATGTCCCAGGTCAGCGGGCTGATCTCCCCGGCGTTCGCCCAGCGCCATGGCATCCTCGTCGTGGCCGCCGACGCCTCGGGCGTCACCGTGGCCAGCGCCCAGCCTTATCAGGATGACTGGCAGGCAGACCTGGCCCGCAGCCTCGGCAGGCCGATCCGTCGGGTGCTGGCAAGCCCGTTGCAGATCCGTCAGCTGGGGCAATCGTTCTTGCGCCTGGCCCAGTCGGTACAGGGTGCGCAACACCAGCAGCCGGCCAGCCTGGGGGAGCTCGAACACCTGCTGGAACTGGGCAAACGCCAGGCCGAGGCCAATGCCGACGATGCGCATATCGTGCACATCGTCGACTGGCTGCTGCAGTACGCCCTCGAACAACGCGCCAGCGATATCCACCTGGAGCCCCGCCGCGAACAGGGGCAACTGCGGTACCGCATAGACGGCCTGCTGCACACCGTCTACGCCTTTCCCGCAGGCGTGACCCTGGCGCTGGTCAGCCGCCTCAAACACCTGGGGCGTATGGATGTAGCGGAGAAACGCCGGCCACAAGACGGTCGCCTGCAAAGCCGCCTGCCGGGCGGCGGCGAGGTGGAGCTGCGCCTGTCGACCCTGCCGACGCCGTTTGGCGAAAAACTGGTGTTGCGCCTGTTCGACCCGCAACAACTGCATGAAGGCTTCGACCGCCTGGGCCTCGAAGGGCAGCAGCTGGAGCAATGGCGGGCGCTGCTGCGCCACCGCCAAGGCATCATCCTGGTAACGGGGCCCACCGGCTCCGGTAAGACCAGCACGCTCTACGCCAGCCTCAAACTGCTGGCCACCCCGCAAATCAACCTGTGCACCATCGAAGACCCGATCGAACGGCTGGAACCGGCGTTCAACCAGTTGCAAGTGCAGCCGGCCCTGGGCCTGTGCTTCGCCAACGGCGTGCGGGCGATGCTGCGCCAGGACCCGGACATCATCATGATCGGCGAGATCCGCGACCGTGAAACCGCCCTGGTGGCCGTTCAGGCAGCCCTCACCGGGCACTTGGTGCTGTCGACCCTGCACACCAATGATGCCTGCGCTGCAATCACCCGACTGCAGGAGCTGGGCGTAGCCGACTACCTGATCAAGGCAACGCTGATCGGGGTCATGGCGCAACGGCTGATTCGTACCCTTTGCGGCGATTGCCAGGGTTGTGCCTCGGCGGCCAGCGGCCAGCCCTGCCGGACCTGTCGTGGTACCGGGTTTCACGGTCGCACGGGCCTGTTCGAGCTGTTGATACCCAGCGAAAACTTGCGCGCGCAGATAGGCCCGCACACCGACCTTGCGCACTTGCGGCGCCAGGCACTGACAGAAGGCTTGCTGGATCTGCGCCGCTGCGGTGAGGCAAAAGTGGCCTGCGGGCTGACCTGCGCAGAGGAAGTGCTACGGGCCTGCTCCTGAGCGAAAATCCCTTGTATTCAAGGAACTTGCCTCCTCTGCCACGATCAAACCGCGCATCTTCAACCCTCACCCTTCGAGGTGTTTCAACATGCGTCTCAAAACCGCCATCGCGACCGCTGCCTTGCTTTCGCTGCCAATGGGCTCCGCCATGGCCGATACCTTCTGGCGTAACGTGATTTCTTCCGGTGCGACCACCGCGTCGACCTACCTGACCTCCAAGGATCACAAGCTGGTACTGGCCGCGCAGGAAGACGCTGGCAGCTTCGTGGCCAGCGAAGGCGCCATTCGT
Organism: Pseudomonas sp. 39004; assembly: GCF_028682155.1. Lineage (NCBI taxonomy): Bacteria > Pseudomonadati > Pseudomonadota > Gammaproteobacteria > Pseudomonadales > Pseudomonadaceae > Pseudomonas > Pseudomonas sp. 39004. The sequence continues at coordinate 43,079 of NZ_JANIAG010000012.1, read as the reverse complement.
GGGCCGTTCCTGGAGTCTGCGCTGCGCCAGGTGCGCGCCGAAAACCCAGGCATGCAAGCCAGCGACATGGAACTGGCCAATGCCATCCTGGCCAAGAACGCAGTAGCCGAATAAATATTCGGGGGGCCAAGCCCCCCGAAACTCAGCGATAAGCCTCCACCGGCACACACGCGCAGAACAAGTTCCTGTCTCCATACACATTGTCGACCCGGTTCACCGCTGGCCAATACTTGTGCTGGCGTACGTGAGCACTGGGGGCGATGCCCTGCTCCAGGCTGTACGGCCTGTTCCACGGTGCCAACACATCGGCCAGGGTGTGCGGCGCATGTTTGAGCGGGTTGTCTTCTGCCGGCCAGTTGCCCTCCTGCACCTGGGCGATTTCTGCGCGTATCGCCAGCATCGCCTCGACGAAACGGTCCAGCTCGGCTTTTGATTCACTCTCGGTCGGCTCGACCATCAGCGTGCCCGGTACCGGGAATGACATGGTCGGGGCATGGAAGCCGTAGTCCATCAAACGTTTGGCCACGTCCTCCTCACTGATGCCGGTCTGGGCCTTGAGTGGGCGCAGGTCGAGGATGCATTCGTGGGCCACACGCTGGTTACGCCCGCGGTAGAGCACCGGGAACGCCCCGGCAAGCTGGCTGGCCAGGTAGTTGGCCGAGAGGATCGCCACCTCGCTGGCATCGGCCAGTTGCGGGCCCATCATGGCGATGTACATCCAGCTGATCGGCAGAATGCTCGCACTGCCCCAGGGCGCGGCACTGACCGCGCTGTTGTTCGGGTCCAGGCCGGGTACCGGCACCACCGGGTGGCTGGCGACAAAGGGCTTGAGGTGGGCGCGGATGCCGATCGGGCCCATGCCGGGGCCGCCGCCGCCATGGGGGATGCAGAAGGTCTTGTGCAGGTTCATGTGCGAGACGTCGGCGCCGATGTCTGCGGGCCGTGCCAGGCCGACCTGGGCATTGAGGTTGGCACCGTCCATGTACACCTGGCCACCGTGCTGGTGCACCACGTCGCAGATCTCGCGGATACCCTCTTCGTACACCCCATGGGTCGAGGGGTAAGTGACCATCAGGCAGGACAACCGATCCCCTGCCGCCTGGGCCTTGGCCTTGAGGTCCGGGAGGTCGACGTTGCCGTCTTCGTCGCAATCGACGATCACCACCTCCATGCCGGCCATTTGCGCGGAGGCCGGGTTGGTGCCGTGGGCGGAGGACGGAATCAGGCACAGCGTACGCTGCGGCTGATGGCGGCTGCGGTGGTAGCGGGTGATGGCCATGAGACCGGCGTATTCGCCCTGGGCGCCGGAGTTGGGCTGCATGCAAATGGCGTCAAAGCCTGTGATGGCGCACAACCAGCTTTCCAACTCGTCGATCATCGCTTTGTAGCCGACCGCCTGGGCAGCAGGCGCGAACGGGTGAAGCTGGGCGAAGGCGGGCCAGGTGATGGGGATCATCTCGCTGGTGGCGTTGAGCTTCATGGTGCAGGAGCCCAGCGGGATCATCGACTGGTTCAGCGCCAGGTCCTTGTTTTCCAGCTGCTTGAGGTAGCGCAGCATCTCGGTTTCACTGTGGTGCAGGTTGAAGACCGGGTGCGCGAGGAACGGCGTGCGCCGCACCAGCCCCGCTGGTATGCCTTCGGGCAGCGCCAGTTGGTCGAGCGTCGCGATGTCCAGGCCGTGGTCGACCCCCAGGAACACATCGAACAGGCGCAACACGGTCTGTTCGCTGCAGGTTTCGTCCAGGCTCACGCCCAGGTGCCCACGCCCGAGGATGCGCAGGTTGATCTGCGCGTGCTCGGCACTTTCGATGATCGCCGCCTGCGCGCCGCCCACCTCCAGCGTCAGGGTGTCGAAAAAATGCTGGTTGAGCCGCTTGATGCCCTTGGCTTCAAGGCCGGCCGCCAGGATAAAGGTCAGCCGATGCACGCGCTGGGCGATGCGCTGCAAGCCCTCTGGGCCATGGTAGACGGCATAGAAGCCGGCGATATTGGCCAGCAGTACCTGGGCCGTGCAGATGTTGGAGTTGGCCTTCTCACGGCGGATGTGCTGCTCGCGGGTCTGCAGGGCCATGCGCAGCGCGGTATTGCCACGGGCATCGCGTGACACACCGATGATGCGCCCCGGCATGGCCCGCTTGAAGTCGTCACGGCAGGCGAAATAGGCCGCGTGTGGCCCGCCGTAGCCCATCGGTACGCCAAAGCGCTGGGTCGAGCCCAGCACCACATCGGCGCCCAGTTCACCGGGCGGCGCCAGCACCACCAGGCTGAGCAGGTCGGCGGCAACGCAGGCCAAGGCTTGCTGGCTGTGCAACTGGTCGATCAACGGACGCAGGTCGCGCACCTCGCCATGGGTGTCCGGGTATTGCAGCAAAGCGCCGAATACCGAGTGCTTGGCCAGGTTATCCACAGTGTCGATGATCAGCTCGAAGCCGAACCCCTCGGCGCGGGTTTTCAGTACCGAGAGGGTTTGCGGATGGCAGTGCTCGTCGGCGAAGAAGGCGTTGCTCTTGTTACGTGCCACGCGCTTGGCCAAGGCCATCGCCTCGGCGGCGGCGGTGGCTTCGTCGAGCAGCGAGGCGTTGGCCAGGGCCAGGCCGGTCAGGTCGATGACCATCTGCTGAAAGTTGAGCAGGGCTTCCAGCCGGCCTTGGGCGATTTCTGGCTGATAAGGCGTATAGGCGGTGTACCAGCCTGGGTTTTCCAGCACGTTGCGCAGGATGACGGTTGGCGTGACGGTGCCGTGGTAGCCCATGCCGATGAGGCTGGTCCAGACCTGATTCTGTTCGGCGTAACCGGCGAGCTTGGCCAGTGCGGCCTGTTCATCCAGGGCCGGCGGCAGGTCGAGTGAGCGATTGAGGCGGATCCCTGGCGGGACCGTCTGCTCGATCAGCTCGCTGCGGCTGGCAACACCCAGCGCGCTGAGCATGGCCTGCTGCTCCGAGGCATCGGGGCCCAGGTGGCGACGCAGGAAAGGGTTGAGCTCTTGCAGTTGATGCAGGGACGGCGACTGGGACATGACGACGCTCTCTTCCTAGACCAGGCCTCATGGAGACTTATAAGTCTAGGAAGGATTGCCGATTGTGCGGAGAAACTTGCTTTTGCTGCACCATGGCCGGGCGGCGCATTGCGCCCCCCCGGCCAGATCAGTTACTCGCCGATCGCAGCCTGATAAGCCGCAGCATCCAGCAGCTTTTCCAATTCAGCTGCGTCGCTTGGCTTCAATTTGAAGATCCACGCCCCATAAGGTTCTTCGTTCAGCAGCTCCGGGTTGTCTGCCAGCGCGTCGTTGACCGCGATCACTTCGCCAGCGATCGGGGCGTAGATGTCGGAAGCCGCCTTGACCGATTCGACCACGCCTGCGGCATCGCCTTGGGCAAACACCTTGCCGACTTCCGCCAGTTCGACAAACACGACGTCACCCAGGGCTTCCTGTGCATGGTCGCTGATGCCAACGGTCACTGTGCCGTCGCTTTCCAGGCGCGCCCACTCGTGGCTTTCGGCAAAACGCAGATCGGCGGGGATATTGCTCATGTCTTGAATTCCTCGATTGGCTCAGCGGTCGGCCCGCCGGTTAATAATTGTTCAAATCAGGATTTTGCCGTGGCGCACGAAGGTCGGTTTGACCACCCGCACCGGGTACCACTTGCCGCGAATCTCGACCTCGGCGCGGTCGCCGGTAGCCATGGGTACACGCGCCAGGGCAATGGATTTGCTCAGCGTAGGAGAGAAACTACCACTGGTGATCTCACCTTCGCCAATACCGGTAACACGAACCACCTGATGGGCACGCAGAACGCCGCGTTCTTCCAGCACCAGGCCAACCAGTTTTTCCTTCACCCCCTGCTCGATTTCCGCCAACAGGCCAGTGCGGCCGATGAATTCGCGCGCAGCCGGCTCCCAGGCGATGCTCCAGCCCAGGTTGGAGGTCAGCGGCGTGTGGGCTTCGTCGATGTCCTGGCCATAAAGGTTCATACCGGCTTCCAGACGCAGGGTATCGCGGGCGCCCAGGCCACTGGGGGCGATGCCGGCCCCCACCAGGTCGTTGAAGAAGGCCACGGCCTGGTCACCTGGGAGGATGATCTCCAGGCCGTCCTCACCGGTATAACCGGTACGGGCAATGAACCAGTCGCCTTCGGCGATACCTTCGAACGGGCGCAGCTCGCGGATCAGCGCGGCGCGCGAGGGGCTCAGCAAGGCCGCCACCTTTTCACGGGCGTGGGGGCCTTGGATGGCGAGAATGGCGAGGTCCGGGCGAACCTGAACATCCACCTCGAAGCCTGCACGCTGCGCATGCAGCCAGCCAAGCACCTTTTCGCGGGTGGCGGCGTTGGTCACCAGGCGATAGCCGCCTTCGGTACGGTAGGCGATAAGGTCGTCGATAACCCCCCCCTGCGCGTTCAGCAGTGGGCTGTACAGCGCCTTGCCAATACCCGCGAGGCGTGCGACGTCGTTGGCCAGCAAACGCTGCAACCAGGCAAAGGCATCACTGCCCGTGACGTCGATGACGGTCATGTGAGAGACATCGAAGACCCCGCAGTCACTGCGCACCTGATGGTGCTCCTCGACTTGCGAGCCATAGTGCAGGGGCATGTCCCAGCCGCCAAAATCGACCGTCTTGGCGCCGAGCGCCAGGTGCAGGTCATACAGAAGCGTGCGCTGTCCCATGGGTTTCTCCTTCCGGGCGTGGCGAAGCGGCGGCGGTCGATGACGTTGGGTCGTCAGCTCTTCTTGTAGGACCCGCCGCGCGAATGCCGCGCATTGTAGCCGCATGGACGCAGGCTGGCACCCTTAGTGTCTGTGACCGGGGCGCCGAGCCGAACGGCGGATCAGCCCGATGACCGGCAGCAGCCCCACCAGTACCAGGGTCAAGGCAGGCAGCGAGGCGCGCGCCCACTCCCCCTCGCTGGTCATTTCGAACACCCGTACCGCCAAGGTGTCCCAGCCGAACGGACGCATCAGCAAGGTAGCCGGCATTTCCTTCAGCACATCGACGAATACCAGCAGGGCCGCACTCAGTGCACCGGGCACCAACAACGGCAGATACACCCTGAAGAACAATCCCACGCCGCCGACGCCCAGGCTTCGCGACGCCTCCGGCAACGACGGCCGGATACGCTCCAGGCTGCCCTCCAGCGGCCCGTAGGCCACGGCGATGAAGCGCACCAGGTAGGCCAGCAGCAAGGCCGAGAGGCTACCCAGCAGCAAGGGTTTGCCAGCGCCGCCCAGCCATGTGGAGAGCGGCACCACCAGTTGGTTATCGAGGTAACTGAAGGCCAGCATGATCGACACCGCCAGCACTGAACCTGGCAAGGCATAACCAAGGTTGGCCAGGCCGACCCCGGCGCGGATGCCAGCCGTCGGCGCCTGGCGTCGGGCAAATGCCAGCAACAGCGCCACGCTCACCGTGATCAATGCCGCCATGCCGCCCAGGTACAAGGTGTGCAGCACCAGGCCGACATAGCGATCGTCCAGGTCATGCCGCCCGCGCTGCCAGAACCACACCAGCAACTGCAGCAGCGGTATGACGAAGGCGCAGGCGAACACCAGCAGGCACCAGCCGCTGGCCAGCAGCGCCTTGACCCCGCGCAGGTGATAGAGCGCTTGCCCACGCGGCCGCTCGTTGCCGGTACGGCTGGCGCCGCGCGCACGGCGCTCACCGTAGAGCACCAGCATCACCGCCAACAGCAGCAGGCTGGCCAACTGCGCGGCGCTGGACAGGCTGAAGAAGCCGTACCAGGTCTTGTAGATGGCCGTGGTGAAGGTATCGAAATTGAACACTGCCACTGCACCGAAATCGGCCAGGGTTTCCATCAACGCCAGGGCGATACCGGCACCGATGGCCGGGCGCGCCATGGGCAACGCCACCCGCCAGAACGCCTGCAGCGGCGACAGCCCCAGTACCCGGGCCGCTTCCATCAGGCCCCGGCCCTGCGCCAGGAAGGCCGTGCGTGCGAGCAGGTAGACATAGGGGTAGAACACCAGCACCAACACGATGACCACCCCACCCGTGGAGCGTACCCGGGGCAGGCGCATCGGCCCGAAGGCTTCACGCAGGGCGCTTTGCACGGGGCCGGCAAAGTCCAGCAGGCCGACGAAGACGAATGCCAGCACGTAGGCGGGGATGGCGAACGGTAGCATCAGCGCCCAGTCCAGCCAGCGTCGGCCGGGGAACTCGCAGAGGCTGGTGAGCCAGGCCAGGCTGACACCCAGGACAGTGACGCCGATGCCTACGCCCAGCACCAGGGTCAGGGTGTTGCCGAGCAGGCGGCTCATCTGGGTGTCGAGCAGGTGCGACCAGATCTGCTGGTCGATCGACTGCCACGACAGCAGCAGGACGCTCAGGGGCAGGAGCACCAGGGCAGCGATCAGGGCGACCGGGAGGTACCAGCGGCGTTGGGGGGTGTGGGGCAAGTTGACGGTCTCTGTGGCTGATTTGCGACCGTTTGCGGTCGTTCGCGGGGCAAGCCCGCTGCCACAGGGATCACACAAACCTTGAAGGCAGTGGAAACCCTGTGGGAGCAGGCTTGCCCCGCGAAAGGGCCCTTGCAGGCCCCGCAAGGATAAAGCCTGGCGCTTAGTTCCAGCCAGCCCGGTCCATCAACCGAATCGCTTCTGCCTGGCGCTTGCCCGCGATCTCGACCGGAATGCTGTCAGCCTTGAAGCTGCCCCAGGCCGCAACCTCCTCGGACGGCTTGACCTTCGGGTTGGCCGGGAACTCCTGGTTGATGTCGGCGAACAGCTTCTGCGCGTCTTCGCCGGTCATCCACTCGACCAGTTTTTTCGCAGCCTCTGGGTGCGGAGCATGCTTGGTCAGGCCGATGCCCGACAGGTTCACGTGTACGCCACGGTCGCCCTGGTTGGGCCAGAAGATCTTCACCGGCAACGCGGGGTTCTGCTTGTGCAGGCGCCCGTAGTAGTAAGTGTTGACCACGCCCACGTCACACTGGCCGGCCTCGATGGCCTGGATCACGGCGTTGTCATCGGAGAACACGTCGGTGGACAGGTTGTTGACCCAGCCTTTGACGATCTCTTCGGTCTTCGCCTCGCCGTGGTTCTCGATCAGTGTGGCGGTCAGCGACTGGTTGTAGACCTTCTTCGCGGTGCGCAGGCACAGGCGGCCTTCCCACTGCTTGTCGGCCAGGGCTTCGTAGGTGCTCAACTGCTCGGGTTTGACCCGGTCGGTGGCATAGATGATGGTCCGGGCGCGCAGGCTCAGGCCGGTCCAGTCATGGGACGAGGCACGGTACTGCGCCGGGATGTTCTGGTCGATGATGTCGGACTTGATCGGCTGCAGGATGCCCATCTGCTCGGCCTGCCAGAGGTTGCCGGCATCGACGGTCAGCAGCAGGTCGGCCACACCGTTCTCGCCCTCGGCCTTGATGCGTTGCATCAACGGGGCTTCCTTGTCGGTGATGAACTTGATCTTGACTCCGGTCTTGGCGGTGTAGGCATCGAACACCGGCTTGATCAGCTCGTCGATGCGCGAGGAGTACACCACCACTTCCTCCGCTGCCTGGGCAGTGCCGCCGAACAGGGTCAGGGCCAGGGCGGCCAATAGGGGCTTGCGTGGCAACATGGAAAGCGCTCCTCGGATCGTATGAGAGGCGCAAATGGTAGTGAATCCCATTTTGTCACTCACCCTTGGAGCCGTTACCGGATGTTGCAGGGGCCGCAAGGCGGCCCCGTAGGCTCAAGGCCTGGCCAACGCCGGGAGGTCCCCGCTCAACCCCAATGCCTGGCGCACGAACAACGCCTTGGCCTCCGGCATCTGCTCCACCAGCTTCAAGCCGCTGTTACGCAGCCAGCGCAACGGCAGTGGGTTGGCCTGGAACAGCCGCTCGAAACCCTCCATCGCCGCCATCAGCCCCAGGTTGTGCGGCATACGCCGCCGCTCATAGCGGCTCAGCACCTTCACATCCGCCAGCCGTTCGCCCCGCTCGCAGGCATTGACCAGCACCTCGGCCAGCACAGCGGCGTCGAGCAAGCCCAGGTTGACGCCCTGGCCAGCCAACGGGTGAATGGTGTGCGCGGCATCGCCAATCAAGGCCAGCCCCTCGTCCACATAGCGCTTGGCGTGGCGCTGGCGCAGCGGCACGCAGACGCGCGGGTCTGCCTGCAGGACTTCACCCAGGCGCCCCTCGAAGGCCCGCTCCAAGGCCTTGAGGAAGGCCGGCTCATCCAGCGCCATCAACTGCTCGGCATGCTCCGGGGTGGTCGACCAGACAATCGAGCACCAGTCCTGCTGGCCATCGCGTGTCAGCGGCAGGAACGCCAGCGGGCCGTCGTCGGTGAAGCGCTGCCAGGCCGTGGACTGGTGCCCCGCGCTGCAACGCACGCTGGTGACGATGGCGTGATGCAGGTAATCCCACTCACGGGTTTCGCAACCGGTCAGGCGGCGCACCGCCGAGTTGGCGCCATCAGCCGCCACCACCAACGGCGCACGCAGCTGGCGGCCATCGGCCAGGGTCAGCAGCCATTCGTCACCGGAGCGGCGCAGTTGCTCCAGCCGCGCATTGGGCAGCAAGCCGATGTCGCTGTCATGCAGACGCTCCAGCAGGCCATCCTGCACCACCCGGTTCTCGACAATGTGGCCAAGTACCTGAGCGTGCACGCTGGCCGCCGAGAAGTGGATCTGGCCCGTGCCGCTGCCATCCCACACGTGCATGTCGGTGTACGGCGTGGCCCGCCGCCGGGCGATACCGTCCCAGGCGCCAAGGCGCTCGAGAATGCGCTGGCTGGCCGCCGACAGGGCACTGACACGCGGCTCGAACGCGGCCTCGTTATCGTAGGGTTTGACCGACAGCGGGCTGCCGTCGAGCAGGAGAATGTCCAGGCCACTGTGGCGCAACGCCAAGGCCAGGGCGCTGCCGACCATACCGGCACCGACAATCAACAGATCTGCGCGCATTTCCATGCCTTACGCCTGCCTCGCTTGCGGCTTGAGCCGCACGTATAGGGTTTTGTCGACCCGCGCCACCAGCTCGCCGGCAGCGTCGCGGATATCCACCTGCAAACGCGGCAGGCACTTCTTGCCGGTGGCGGTCTGCTGGCGGATCTCGTCCAGCAGGGCGTCATCGAGGTGGAACTCGGCGTACACCGGGCCTTTGCCCGGCGAGATGAAATCGATGCTCGCCGCCTTGTCCCAGACGATGTATTCACGCCCCAGTTGCTCGATCAGCAGCAACATGTAGAACGGATCGACCATCGAGTAGAGGCTGCCGCCGAACTGGGTACCGACGTAATTGCGGTTCCAGCGCGTGAGCTTCATGCATACCTTGACGCTGCGCATGTCCGGGCTGATGTGCTGCACACGGATACCGGCGCCCAGGTACGGTGGGTAGAGGTTCAACAACCAGCGCAACATACGGGCCCGGCGCGCCAGCCTGCGCGGATTGCTCATGCCTGGCCTCGCGGGTCGGGGCGCGTACCCAGGCCCATGGCCTGGCGGGCAAACCAGCTTTTCGCCGGGGGCAACAGGTCGAGGCCGAGCAGGCCGATGTTGCGCCCTGCGGCCAACAACGGCTGGTTGCTGCCGAACAGGCGCGTAACCTGGTCGGAAAAGCCGATGGTCAGGGCCTGATCCAGGCGCTGACGCTGGTGATAGACGCGCAAGGTAGCCAGGTCTCCGGGTTGCTGCGGGCCCGCCAACAGCGCTTCGGCCAGTGCCTGAACGTCACGCAGCGACAGGTTGAAGCCCTGGCCGGCAATGGGGTGCAGGCTGTGCGCGGCGTTGCCCAGCACCACCAGGTGCGGGCGTACCTGCTCGTCGGCTTCGACCAATGCCAGCGGGTACAGATGCCTTGCCCCCACCTGGCGCAATGCGCCGAGGCGATAGCCGAAGGCGTCCTGCAGCTCGCGCAGGAAGTTGCGCTCATCGATTTCGGCCAGCCGCTGCGCGTCCATGCCCTGACGGGTCCAGACCAACGCACAGCGGTTTTCCGGCAACGGCAGCAGCGCCATCGGGCCTGCCTCGGTGAAGCGCTCGAACGCCTGGCCGCGATGGGCCTCGCCAGGCGTGATGTTGGCGATCAAGGCGCTTTGCTCATAGGGCGTGCGGCGCACATGAATGCCCAGTTGCTCACGCAGGCCGGAGCGGCCGCCATCGGCCAGCACCGCCAGGTCGCAGTCCAGGCTGGTGTCGTCATCCAGCTGCAGGCGGTAACCGCCTTCGATGGCGTGCATTGCCCGCACCTCGGCGGGGCAACGCCAGCTCACCACGTCGCTGTCCAGCCCCTGCCACAGGCACTGGCCAAGCCAGGCGTTCTCGACCACGTAGCCGAGCGCTGGCACGCCCTCCTCGACGGCATCCAGGCGCGTGGCGCCGAACCGGCCGCGGTCGGATACCTGAATCTGCCGGATCGGTTCGGCGCGTTGGCCGATGGCCTGCCACAGCCCCAAGTGCTGGTAGATCTGTTGTGTGCCAAACGACAGCGCCGAGGAGCGCGCATCGTAGCTGGGCTGGAAGCTGTCGCCAGGCGCGAACGGCTCGATCAGCAGGATCTTCCAGCCGCGCGCCTTGGCCCCGGCTTGCAGGGCCAAGGCCAGGCTCGCGCCGACCAGGCCGCCGCCGATGATCGCCAGGTTTACTCGACTCATGCCGCGTCCTTGCGCGCAGCCTGCATCAGCGCCTCGATCTCGGCGACCGTGCGCGGCACGCCGGAGGTCAGAATTTCACAGCCTTGCCTGGTCACTACCACGTCGTCCTCGATCCTTATGCCGATGCCGCGCCACTTCTTCGCCACCGCCTGGTTGTCGGCGGCAATGTAGATGCCCGGCTCGACGGTCAGCGCCATGCCGGGCTCCAGCACGCGCCACTGACCGCCCACCTTGTACTCGCCCACATCGTGCACATCCATGCCCAGCCAGTGCCCGGCGCGGTGCATGTAGAAGGCGCGGTAGGCTTCGCTTTCGATCAGCCCCTGCACATCGCCCTTGAGCAGCCCCAGTGCCACCAGGCCCTCGGTGATGACCTGCACGGTCGCCTCGTGGGCGTGGTTCCAGTGCTTGCCGGGGGCGATTTCGGCGAAGGCCGCAGCCTGGGCCTTGAGCACCAGCTCGTAGATGGCCTTCTGCTCGGGCGAGAAACGCCCGCTGACCGGGAACGTGCGGGTGATATCGCTGGCATAGCAGTCGATCTCGCAGCCCGCATCGATCAACACCAGGTCGCCATCCTTGAGCGGGGCGTCGTTCTGCTGATAGTGCAGGATGCAGCCATTGCGCCCGGCGGCGACGATCGAGCCGTAGGCCGGCATTTTCGCCCCGCCCTTGCGGAACTCGTAATCCAGCTCGGCTTCCAGGCTGTACTCGTGCAGCCCGGCCCGGCATGCCTGCATGGCACGCACGTGGGCACGAGCGGAAATTTCTGCGGCAGCGCGCATCACTTTCACTTCCGCCGCCGATTTATACAGGCGCATGTCATGCAGCAGATGATCCAGCGCAACGAACTCGTTCGGCGGCTGAGCACCAAGGCGCGCCTTGGAGCGGATCACGTTGATCCAGTCCATCAGCCGGCGGTCGAACTCGGGGTTGCTGCCCATGGCGCTGTAGACCCGCTCCCGGCCTTCGATAAGGCCCGGCAGGATCTCGTCGATGTCGGTGATCGGGAAGGCATCGTCGGCGCCGAAATCACGCACCGCACCTTCCTGGCCGGCGCGCAGCCCTTCCCATTGCTCGCGCTCGGGGTTGCGCTCGCGGCAGAACAGCACGTATTCGCCATGTTCCCGGCCAGGGATAAGCGCGATGACAGCCTCAGGCTCCGGGAAGCCGCTGAGGTACTGGAAGTCGCTGTCCTGGCGGTACACGTGCTCGACGTCGCGGTTGCGAATGGCAACTGCGGCGGCGGGCAGGATGGCGATGCTGTTGGGGACCATCTGCGCCATCAGCGCCTTGCGCCGACGGGCATACTCGGCCTTGGGAATGTGGCTCATGGGCAGACTACCCCCGGTTGATCAGTGCAACGATGGCTTGGACGCGGGTGCGGCCGGCTTGGCCAGCTCGGAGAACAGCAGCAGCGGCGCTACGCGCAGGTATTCCATGACTTCCATGTAGTCGCTCTCGCCGTCTTCGGACTCTTCGAGGGCTTCCTGCACCTGGGAGATGGCAACCAGGTCCTGCAGCACGTCCTTGGCCTCGGTGGAAAGCTCCTTGCCACCTGCGTTCAGGCCGAAGCCGGTGATGAAGCCCTGGCACCACTGGCCCAGCGCCGCAGCGCGGTCGGCCAGCGCGGCGTCATCGGTGGGCAGCAGCAGGACGATGGCCATGTCGTCGCTGGTCAGCTCACCCTTGACCATCTCCTGCAGGCCGATCAGGGCATTGCGGACAGTGTCACCGGGTTCGTTTTCCAGCAGTTGGGCGGCGTCGGCCAGCCAGGCCTCGGCATCGAAGCCGGCACCGGCGCAACTGCGCCCGACCAGCAAGCCGTGCAGCTCGGCAGGAGTGACAGGGTGGCCATTGCTGGAAAGCAGCATGGCGAAGGCGATGTAGGGCGATTGGGTATTGGGCATGGGCAACTAGGCGCCAGACGGCGCAATGACTAGAATGGAGACCTTGTATCCTAGCACCGGCAGGCGCGCCAAGACCATCGGCACTGGCCGTCGCGGGCCAGGGAGAGGCATCATCGCCAGGTGACTCAACGACGGAGCGATTCGAGTGCAACCCACGCAAGAGAACGACCTGCAAGCGCTGATGAGCCGATTCGAGTTGCTGATCGAACGTGTCGAGCAACTAAAACGGCAAAATGCACTCCTAGTAGCTCAGGAAAAATCCTGGCGCGAAGAGCGCGCCCACCTCATCGAAAAGAACGAGATCGCAAGGCGCAAGGTCGAGTCGATGATTTTACGCCTCAAGGCTCTGGAGCAAGACTCATGAGTTCAAGCAATAGCGTCACCGTGCAGATCCTCGACAAGGAATACTCGATCATCTGCCCGCCGGAAGAGCGCAACAACCTGGTCAGCGCAGCGCGCTACCTGGACGGCAAGATGCGCGAGATCCGCAGCAGCGGCAAGGTGATTGGTGCCGACCGCATCGCGGTGATGGCGGCGTTGAACATTACCCACGAGATGCTGCACCGCCAGGAAGAGCGTACCGATGCACCCGCCGCTGGCACCAACCGCGAACAGGTGCGCGAGCTGCTGGATCGGGTCGATAAGGCTTTGTCCGACGACACGGATACCAAAATCGGCTGAGATTGGTATACTGGCGCCACTCCCTGGGGGATGCGCCAGTCGGTTATGTCCCTGAGCCGATACGCACAACCACGGGGGTTGCACGCTGGGGCCGGTGTGCATGTCCGCTCGACGGAAAGCCTTAACGCCCCCTGCAATCTCCACCTTGAACTTTCGGGTTCAAGGGCTACACCGATAGCGGTCCTATCGGGGAGCCTTATTTCTCTTGCCTGCATTTGCTGCGGGCAGACTCCACACCAGTAGCGACAACTGGGAACGCCCGTGCCATGACCGACACCGCGCCGCCTACCCGCCCCCAGCTCCGTCGCCTGCTGCGCAATGCCCGCCGCGCACTGACGCCTGCCCAGCAGCGCCAGGCCGCCCTCGGCCTGTACCGCCAGTTGGCGCAAGACCCGCTGTTCCGCCGCGCCCGGCACATTGCCTTGTACTTGCCCAACGACGGCGAAATAGACCCATACCTGCTACTGCGCGAAGCCCAGCGACGCGGCAAGCGCACCTACCTGCCGGTACTGCACGCCTGGCCGCGCACGCGCATGGTGTTTCAGCGTTTCGAGCAGGGTGAAAAACTCAAGCGCAACCGCTTCCGTATTCCAGAGCCACTGACCGACCGCAAACGCCAACGCCCGATCTGGTCCCTGGACCTGATCCTGCTGCCGCTGGTGGGCTTCGATGAAGTGGGTGGGCGCCTGGGCATGGGCGGGGGGTTCTATGACCGCAGCCTGGCCTATCAGGCGCGCCGCAAGACCTGGAAAAAGCCCTTGCTGCTGGGGCTGGCGCATGAATGCCAGAAGGTCGGGCGGCTGGCGCAGGCCAGCTGGGATGTACCCTTGCAGGGGACGGTATCGGACTGCGACTGGTACCTGGCGCCGAGCTGAGCGGCGCCAGCGAAGGGCATCAACGTGGCGGCTGGCTGGCGTCGACCGGCATCTGATAGGCGGTATCCAGCTTGCGCTCCCAGAACCCCTGCGCATAACCGGTAGTGACCACACCCAGGCCAAAAATGAACACCAGGATCCACAGCAGATCCGGCTTTTTGCGTTGATTCATCGAAGATTGCCCCCCAGGCAAACTGTTCCGGCTTGGCGATTTTCTGGGTATCGCCAGCGCATCTCGCTTTAAACGGGGCGCATTTTCCGACAACCTGCGTCTACACGCAAACATTGACGCCAACCGGCTGTCGGTTTCGTGCAACAGGTTATTTCAAACCTTTTCAGGAGCAGCATCCATGGCCTATTGGCTGATGAAATCCGAGCCCGACGAGCTCTCGATCGAAGGCCTTGGCCGCCTGGGCGAAACACGCTGGGACGGCGTGCGCAATTACCAGGCGCGCAACTTCCTGCGGGCCATGAGCGTGGGCGACACGTTCTTCTTCTACCACTCCAGCTGCCCGCAGCCGGGCATTGCCGGCATCGCCCGGATCACGCGGGCAGCCTACCCGGACCCAACCGCACTGGACCCAGAGAGCCCCTATCACGACCCCAAGGCCACGGCCGAGAAAAACCCGTGGAGCGCCGTAGATGTGGCGCACGTGCAGACCCTGCCCAAGGTGCTGGAGCTGGGCTGGCTCAAGCAACAGGCTGCCCTTGCCGAACTGCCGCTGGTACAGAAAGGCAGCCGCCTGTCGGTGATGCCGGTGACCCCCGAGCAATGGGCGGCGATTGTCGCGCTGAGCTGAAGGTGCGCTATGGTCATGGGGTTTGACCGATATCAACACGCCATGGATAGCCACACGCCACGATAGGGGCGTGCATTGAGCAGGATGCTGACTGATGAATCGATATGCCCCCAGGGTCTTCGCCACCGCGTTGATCGCCTTACTGGCGACCGCTGCAGGGCTGGGTTACTGGAAGTCGCTGCACGACCAATTGCCGGAAGGCTTGAGCATGGGCAACGGCCGCCTCGAGGCGACCGAAGTGCAGATTGCCAGCAAGGTCCCCGGGCGCTTGGCCGAAGTGCGGGTCGACGAAGGCGACAAGGTTGTCCGCGGCCAGCTGCTGGCCCGTATCGACACCCGCACCATGGAGGCCCAACGCAACCAGGCCGAGGCCGAAGTGCTGCGCGCGCGGGAAAACTACGCGGCAGCCCAGGCCAGTGTGCAACTGCGCCAAAGTGAGCTGCTGCTGGCCGGCCAGGAGCTCAAGCGCGTGCGCGAAATCTTCCAGCGCAAGTACGCCAGCCAGCAGTTGCTCGACCAGCAACAGGCCCGCTTCGACACGGCCAACGCAGCAGTCGTCGCGGCACGTGCCCAGCTGGCGGCAGTCAAGGCCGCCATCGGCGCTGCGCAGGCCCAGGTGGCGCAGCTCACCAGCGAGATCGACGACAGCAGCCTGCGCGCGCCCATCGACGGCATCATCCAGCTGCGCCTGGCCGAGCCGGGTGAGGTGTTGGGTGCTGGTGGTCGGGTACTGATGCTGATCGACCCGAGCGACCAGTACATGAACCTCTATCTGCCGGCCTCCACCAGCGGTCGGCTGACCGTTGGCGATCAGGCACGCATCGTCCTTGACGCCTTGCCAGAGCAGGCCTTGCCGGCGAAGGTGGCCTTTGTTGCGGCCAAGGCACAGTTCACCCCGAAACAGGTCGAAACCCGTGACGAACGGCAGAAGCTGGTGTTTCGCGTCAAACTGCGCCTGATCGACCCAAGCGCCGTGCCTCAAGCCAAGCCGGGCATGCCGGGTGCTGGCTACGTGCGCACGGCTGATGTGGACTGGCCGGCCAACCTGCAATGAACGCGCCGGCACTGCTGGCCGAGGGTATCAGCCACCGCTACGGCGGCCTGGTCGCCTTGCATACGCTGGGCTTCAGCCTGCCTGCGGGCACGCGCTGTGCACTGATTGGCCCCGACGGGGCCGGCAAATCGACCCTGCTCGGGCTGATCGCCGGCGTTAAGCGCCTGCAACAGGGTGAGCTGCAGGTGCTCGGCGGCTCGATCCGTCAGCGCCGCCATCGCGCGGCGCTGTACCCAAAAGTGGCGTTCATGCCGCAAGGGCTGGGCAACAACCTGTATCCCGAACTGTCGATCAGCGAGAACATTCGCTTTTTCGCCACCCTGTTTGGCCTTGGCCGTGATGAATGCGACCAGCGCATGGCCAACCTGCTGCAAGCCACCGACCTGCAACGTTTCGCCGAGCGCCCGGCCGGCAAGCTGTCGGGTGGCATGAAGCAGAAGCTGGGCCTGTGCTGCGCGTTGATCCACGAGCCTGACCTGCTGATCCTCGACGAACCCACCACCGGGGTCGACCCCCTGTCGCGCCGTCGCTTCTGGGAGCTGGTCGAGCAGGTACGTGCGCAACGCCCGCAATTGACGCTGCTGGTGGCCACCGCCTACATGGAAGAGGCCGAGCAGTTCGAGCACTGCTTGATGCTCGATGGCGGCCAGCTGATTGCCGCAGGCCCCAGCCAGGCACTGGCCGCGGTCACGCCCAGCGGCAAGCTGGACGACGCCTTTACCCATTATCAGGGCGCAGGCAGCACGCAACACGCACCATTGAGCATCCCGCCACGCCCGACCAATGACGGCCCGGTTGCCATCGAGGCACACGACCTGACCCTGCGCTTTGGCGCTTTCACCGCAGTGAACAAGGTCAGCTTCGCCATTGGTCGTGGGGAAATTTTCGGCTTCCTGGGTTCCAACGGCTGCGGCAAGACCACCACCATGAAAGTGCTCACCGGCCTGATGCCCGCCACCGAGGGCAGCGCCACCCTGCTCGGCCGCCCGGTGGATGCCAGCGACCTGGCCACGCGCAAGCGGGTGGGGTTCATGTCGCAGAGCTTCTCGCTGTATGGCGAACTCAGCACCCGTCAGAACCTGACGCTGCATGCCCGCCTGTTCGACCTGCCCAAGGCCGAAAGCGCGCAGCGCATCAGCGAACTGATCGAACGCTTCGACTTGGGCAGCTTCGCCGACCAGCCGTCAGGCGCCCTGCCCCTTGGCCTGCGCCAGCGCCTGTCGCTGGCGGTCGCGGTGCTGCATCGCCCTGAAGTGCTGATCCTCGACGAGCCGACTTCTGGCGTCGACCCTGCCGCCCGGGACGACTTCTGGCGGCTGCTGGTGGAATTGTCCCGCGAGCAGGGCGTGACCATTTTCCTCTCCACCCACTTCATGAACGAAGCCCAGCGCTGCGACCGCATTTCGCTGATGCACGCCGGCCGGGTGCTGGCCTGCGACACGCCCGACGCCCTGCAGCGCCAATACGCCGGCAACACCCTGGAAGACGCCTTCGTCCGCTGCCTGGAACTGGCCCAGGAGGCTGGTCCCCAGGCCCCGGACAACGCGGTACTGGAGCAGGCGGCAGCGACCACGCCGCCGTTGCGCCAAGGCTTCAGCCTGCGCCGCCTGTTGGCGGTGGCCAGCCGGGAGGGCAAGGAGCTGCTGCGTGACAGGGTGCGCCTGGCCTTTGCCCTGCTCGGCGCCGTGTTCATGATGGTGATCTTCGGCTATGGCATCTCGCTGGATGTGGAGAACCTCGCCTTCGCCGTCCACGACCAGGATCAGAGCCCGCAGAGCCGCGCCTACCTCGAGGCCTTTCGCGGGTCGCGCTATTTCGCCGAACAGGCGCCGATCCGGGATACCCGCGAGATGCACCAGCGCTTGCAGCGCTCCGAAATCAAACTGGCGCTGGAGATCCCACCGGGCTTTGGCCGCGACCTGCACGCCGGGCGCCAGCCGGTCGTGGCAGCCTGGCTGGACGGCGGCATGCCATTTCGTGCGGAAACCAGCCGTAACTACGTAGAAGCCGTGCACCAGGCGAACCTCGAACAGCTTGCCGCCTACAGCCCACAACCGGTGCAGCGCCAGGAGCCGGTTCGCCTGGAAACACGCTTTCGCTACAACCAGGACGTGGTCAGCGTGAATGCCATCGGCCCCGGGGTGATGGCGCTGATCCTGGCCTTCATACCAGCCATGCTCACCGCCCTGGGCATTGTCCGCGAGAAAGAGCTCGGCTCCATTACCAACTTCTACGCCACGCCCCTCACCCGCCTGGAGTTCCTGCTCGGCAAACAGCTGCCCTACCTGGCCGTGAGCCTGGTCAACCTGGCGTTGCTGGTGGCGATGAACCGCTGGCTGTTCGCCGTGCCGCTAAAGGGCAGCGTACTGGCCCTGGCCTGTGGCGGCGTGGCCTACCTATTGGCCACCACCAGCCTGGGCTTGCTGATTTCGGCGTTCACCCGCACCCAGATCGCGGCCATTCTGGGCACCATGATCATCACCAGCTTGCCGACCATTCAGTTTTCCGGGCTGATCGTGCCGCGCTCGTCGCTCGACGGCGCTGCGGCGGTGATGGGCCAGCTGTTCCCGGCCGGGTATTTCCTCGACATCGCGGTCGGCACCTTCACCAAAGCGCTGGGCCTGCGCGAGCTGTGGCCGCAGTGCCTGATCCTGCTGAGTTTCTTTGCCGTATTCACCGGCCTGAGCCTGATCATGCTCAAGAAGCAGGAGGCCTGATATGTCGCGCTTGAACCACACCCTGCGCCTGGGCCTGAAAGAACTCACCAGCCTGCGCCATGACAGCGTGCTGCTGCTGTTTCTGCTTTATGCCTTTAGCGTGGCGATCTACATGCCTGCGGCCGGCTCGGTGATCGGCGTGCACAACGCCAGTGTCGCCGTGGTCGACGAAGACCACAGCCTGCTCTCGCGCAAACTCACCGAGTCGCTGCAACCGCCCGAGTTCCAGCCTGCCGTGCCTCTGCCTCCGGACCACCTGGACCAGGCCATGGACAGTGGCCAGTACACCTTCGTGATCAATGTGCCGGTGAATTTCCAGAGCGACCTGCTGGCCGGGCGTTCGCCGGAGCTGCAGATCAACGTCGACGCCACAGCCATGAGCCAGGCCTTCATGGGCGCCGGCTACATCGGCCGGATCTTCGAACGTGAGCTGCTCGACTATACCCAGCGCACCACCACGCAGAGCCCGGTGCTGATCAACCCCAAGGCATTGTTCAACCCCAACCTTGAGGGCGGCTGGTTTCTGGCGGTGATCCAGATCGTCAACAACATCACGATTCTGGCGATCATCCTCACCGGCACCGCGTTGTTGCGTGAGCGCGAACACGGCACGCTCGATCACTTGCTGGTGCTGCCGTTGACCGCGCTGGAAATCATGCTGGCGAAAATCGCCAGCAACGCACTGGTGGTGGTGCTTTGCACCTGGATCTCGCTGATCGTGGTGGTCAAAGGCGCCCTGGGCGTGCCGTTGTCCGGCTCCATGGGGCTGTTTCTGGGTGTGACGGCGCTGTACCTGTTCGCCAGCACCGCGCTGGGCATCTTTCTGGCCACCCTGGCGCGTTCGACACCTCAGTTCGGCCTGCTGGCAATCCCGGTGATCATTCCGATGCTGTTGCTGTCGGGCGGCAGCACGCCGCTGGACAGCATGCCGCAGTGGTTGCAATGGGTGATGCAAGGCTCGCCGTCGACGCATTTCGTCAGCCTCGGCGCCGCCATTCTGTTCCGCGACGCCGGCTTGGCCGTGGTATGGCCAGATATCCTGGCCCTGGCCGTGATCGGCCTGGTGTTCTTCAGCGTGGCACTGGCGCGCTTTCGGCGCAGCCTGGCCTCTTGATCACTGCACGATCAGGTTGTTGAACAGCAGGTCTTCGACAATCGGCTTGCCCTCTTCCGCTTCCATCACCTGCTGCACCTGCTTGAGGGCTTCCTGGCGCAGTTGCTCCTTGGCCTCGACGTTGCTCATCTTGTCTACCGTCTGCTGGGTGAACAGCGCCACCAGCTGGTTACGGATCAGCGGCTCGTGATGCTTCACCGCCTTGGCGGCCTCGTCACCGGTCACGCGCAGGGCTACATCAGCCTTGTAGACGCGCAGCTTGGGGCCACCGTCGAGCGCGTAGTTACCGACAAAGGGTGGGCTCAGGGTGATGTAGGCGACTTTTGGCTGCCCTTCCTTGGCCTCTTCGGCCATGGCCGCCACTGGCAGCATCAGGGCCAGCACCATCAAGATCCACGCTTTCACGAATTCGCTCCTCAATACAATTGGCGCCAGCTTACCCAGCACACCGCTCAAACCCAAGCCCAGGCTTATGCCGGCCCATCAGGGTGGGCCATGCTCGTTGACCCGGCAGGTGGCCCTCCTACACTTATCGGCCATTACCCGCAAAGGAATAGCCCCGATGAAAGCTGTGTTGTGCAAAACCCTGGGTCCGGCGCGCGACCTGGTACTGGAAGACGTCGCCAGCCCCGCGCCGAAGAAGAACGAGCTCCTGCTGGAGGTACAGGCCGCAGGCGTCAACTTCCCGGACACCCTGATCATCGAAGGTAAATACCAGTTTCAGCCACCGCTGCCGTTTTCCCCGGGCAGCGAAGCAGCGGGCGTGGTCGCCGCAGTCGGCGAAAAGGCCGGGGCGTTCAAGGTCGGCGACCGGGTCATGGCGCTGACGGGCTGGGGTGCGTTCGCCGAGCAGGTCGCGGTGCCCTTCTACAACGTGATGCCGATCCCCGAAAGCATGGACTTCACGACCGCTGCCGCCTTTGGCATGACCTACGGCACCTCGATGCATGCTCTCAAGCAGCGCGGCCAACTGCGGCCCGGTGAAACCCTGCTGGTGCTGGGGGCGTCTGGCGGTGTGGGCCTGGCGGCAGTGGAAATAGGCAAGGCCATGGGCGCCCGGGTGATCGCCGCGGCCAGTAGCGCTGAAAAACTGGCTGTGGCCAAGGCTGCCGGGGCCGACGAGCTGATTGACTACAGCCAGGCCAGCCTCAAGGACGAGATAAAGCGCCTGACCGGCGGCCAGGGCGCGGACGTGATCTACGACCCGGTGGGCGGCGAGCTGTTCAACCATGCCGTGCGCGGGCTGGCCTGGAATGGACGGTTACTGGTGGTCGGTTTTGCCAGCGGCACCATCCCACAGATGGCGGCGAACCTGGTGCTGCTCAAGGGCGCTGCGGTGCTGGGGGTGTTCTGGGGGGCGTTTGCACAGCGTCAGCCGGAGGACAATGCGGCGAACTTCAGCCAGCTGTTTGCCTGGCATGCCGAAGGCAAGCTGAAACCGTTGGTGTCGAAGACTTATCCACTGGCCGAGGCTGGGGCGGCTATCGAGCAATTGGGACAGAGGAAGGCGGTGGGTAAGTTGGTGGTGCTAACCCGATAAGGCATCACAAGGTTGGCAGCACCGGCCTCTTCGCGGGGCAAGCCCGCTCCCACAACCTGAAGACCGCAGAGAACCTGAGCAACTGTCTTGCTCAAACTTCGCGCAGGTTATGGCAGCGCCTGAACCGCGCCTCCAGGTTGCGATCCGGCATCTGGTGACTGCGCAATGCGTTCAAGGTCTGCTCCACGTACTCGCGCGTGGTGCCATACCGCCCCTTGGCACTGGCAAGGATCTGGCTGAGCAGCGTATCTGGCAGATTCCCCGCATAGCACGGCAAGTGGCGCTCCAGCACAAAACCCAAGGCCTGCACCTTGCTGCCATCCCCCAACCGGCAACTGAGCCAGTGCGGGCGGTAGGCCGGGTAAGGCATCTCCCTCTGCCACAGCGCCATCAGCGAATCATCCAGGTTGCTTTCATCCAGCCGATAGGCAAAACCGCTGCACGACCCGCCACGGTCCAGGCCGAACACCAGGCCCGGTGTTTCCGGCGTGCCACGGTGCTCGTGCGACCACAGGTACAGCCCACGGTGATACCCATGCACCCGCGCACGCTGACGCTCAACCGAACTGCACTCCGGGCGCCAGATCAACGAGCCATAGGCAAACAACCACACCGGCCCGCCTTCATGGCGTGACATGGTCGTGTGCATGGAGTTGATCAATTGCTCGCGGGTCAATTGCTGGCCGAAATCGAGCGCCGGAGGGTAAGAACTATTCCAGGATAACTGTTGAAGTGCCGACATAAGCTGCCGCCATTATTCCCCGTGAACTACAGTCGTAGCGAGAGTCGCTGTGTGCCAGGGCCTGCGCCCCGCACCAAAGGTGTCTGGATTAACCTTAGGATATAAACAGGCCAATACTCAAGCCCCGCAGCTAAAGTTTCACGCGAACTTCCGACGGTTGGAGCGCATTGTTTCAAGCCGGGTGAAAGTTATTAGCCAAGGCGGTAACAATTACCGCCTTATACCCAGTGGTTCAAACTTCGGTTATTAGCCACGCGGCGCGTAGGCAAATACATCCGCGCGCATGCGGTGCGCATCCATGCCCGCCTCGACCAGCGCATCGAGGGTGGCATAGACCATGTTGGGCGAGCCGCTGGCATACACATGCACGGTATTGAGGTCAGCGATGTCTTCGCAAACCGCCTCGTGCAGCATGCCGCACCGGCCTTCCCACCCGCACAGGTCACTGACGACCTTGTGCAGGAACAGGTTAGGCAAGTGCTGCCATTGGTCCCAGTGCTCGATCTGGTAGAAATCCTCGGGCCGGCGCACACCCCAATACAGGTGTACCGGATGCTTGAAACCCTGGGCGCGGCAGTGCTCGACCAGGCTGTGCATCTGGCCCATCCCCGTACCGGCAGCGATCAGCACCAGCGGGCCGTCTGGCAGCTCGGCCAGGTGCGCATCGCCGAACGGCAGTTCGATACGTGCCAGGCGATCGCGCTGCAATTGCTCGATCAACTGCAGTGCGCTGGGTTCACGCGCCAGCACGTGCAGCTCCAGCTCACGCCCACCGTGGGGGGCCGAGGCCAGGGAGAACGCCGCCTGCTTGCCGCCTTCACGCTCGATCATCAGATACTGCCCGGCGTGATAACGCGGCGGCTTGCCGGCAGGCGCACGCAGGCGCACGCGCCAGACGTCGCCACCGACGTCGACGCATTCGCTCACGCTGCACGCCAGCTTGCGCACTGGCAGCTCGCCCAGGGCGAGCACACCATCCCAGAGCAACACGCAATCCTCCAGCGGTTCGGCAATGCAGGTGAACAGCTCGCCATGGTCGCGTACTTCGCCGTTCTGGCGGACGCTCCCTTCTACCAGCAAAGCGGCGCAGACATGGCAATTGCCATTGCGGCAGCTGTTGGGGCAGTCATAGCCCAGCCGCCGCGCTCCATCCAGGATCCGTTCCCCGGGTTCGAGCGCCAGCACTGCCCCGGACGGCTGCAACGTTACCTGCATCAATCTATTCCCAACTGATCCCACAGCTCATCGATACGGCGGGTGACGGCTTCGTCCTTGACGATGACCCGCCCCCATTCGCGTGTAGTCTCGCCCGGCCACTTGTGGGTGGCATCCAGGCCCATCTTCGATCCCAACCCCGACACCGGCGACGCGAAGTCCAGGTAGTCGATCGGGGTGTTGTCGATCATCACCGTATCACGCTTGGGGTCCATGCGCGTGGTGATGGCCCAGATCACGTCATTCCAGTCGCGGGCGTTGATGTCGTCGTCGGTGACGATAACAAACTTGGTGTACATGAACTGTCGCAGGAACGACCACACCCCCAGCATCACGCGCTTGGCGTGGCCTGGGTACTGCTTTTTCATGGTCACCACCGCCATGCGGTACGAACAACCTTCCGGCGGCAGGTAGAAGTCGACGATCTCCGGGAACTGCTTCTGCAGGATCGGCACGAACACTTCGTTCAGCGCCACCCCGAGAATGGCCGGCTCATCGGGCGGGCGGCCGGTGTAGGTGCTGTGGTAGATCGGTTTCTGCCGGTGGGTGATGCGCTCGACCGTGAACACCGGGAAGCTGTCCACTTCGTTGTAGTAACCGGTGTGGTCGCCATAGGGGCCTTCGGGCGCCATTTCGCCAGGGTGGATCACCCCTTCGAGGATGATCTCGGCGGTGGCCGGTACCTGCAGGTTGCTGCCACGGCACTTGACCAGCTCGGTGCGGTTGCCACGCAGCAGGCCGGCGAAGGCGTACTCGGACAGGGTATCCGGCACGGGCGTCACCGCCCCAAGAATGGTCGCCGGGTCTGCGCCCAGCGCCACGGCAACCGGGAACGGCTGGCCGGGGTGCTTCTCGCACCATTCGCGGTAGTCCAGCGCGCCACCGCGGTGGCTCAGCCAGCGCATGATGACCTTGTTGCGGCCGATGACCTGCTGGCGGTAGATGCCCAGGTTCTGGCGGTCCTTGTTGGGGCCGCGGGTCACGGTCAGGCCCCAGGTGATCAGCGGCGCCACATCGCCTGGCCAGCAATGCTGGATCGGCAGCTGGCCGAGGTCAACGTCGTCACCCTCGACCACCACCTCCTGGCACACGGCATCCTTGACCACCTTGGGCGCCATCGACACAACCTTCTTGAAGATCGGCAGTTTCGACCAGGCGTCCTTCAGGCCCTTCGGCGGCTCGGGCTCCTTGAGAAAGGCCAGCAACTTGCCGATTTCGCGCAGTTCTTCGACCGACTCGGCGCCCATGCCCATGGCCACCCGTTCTGGCGTACCGAACAGGTTGCCCAGCACCGGGATGTCGTAGCCGGTGGGCTTCTCGAACAGCAACGCCGGGCCCTTGGCACGCAGGGTGCGGTCGCAGACCTCGGTCATTTCCAGGACGGGAGAAATCGGAACCTGGATGCGCTTGAGTTCGCCGCGCTGTTCCAGGCCACGGATGAAGTCGCGCAAGTCGCGATACTGCATGCAGGAGCCTCGTGTTGGCCGTATCGGTCGGGGTGCAGAGTGTAGCGCCTAAGAGGGCAAAATGGCCAAGGGAGTCTGGGCCGCGCACAGTCTCACCGACTGGCCTGCGTTCAGGGGGCTGGCTAACGATCTTTTGTGACAAGCAGCAAAAAGCCGGGTTTCCCCGGCTTTTTGTATGATGCAGCGAAGCTTACTTGCGCTTCATCGACAAGAAGAACTCGTCGTTGGTCTTGGTCTGCTTGAGCTTGTCGACCAGGAACTCGATGGCGGCGATTTCGTCCATCGGGTGCAGCAGCTTGCGCAGGATCCACATGCGCTGCAGTTCGTCGTCGGCAGTCAGCAGCTCTTCGCGGCGGGTGCCGGAGCGGTTGATGTTGATGGCCGGGAACACACGCTTCTCGGCGATGCGACGGTCCAGGGGCAGCTCCATGTTGCCGGTACCCTTGAACTCTTCGTAGATCACTTCGTCCATCTTCGAGCCGGTTTCAACCAGCGCGGTGGCGATGATGGTCAGCGAACCGCCTTCCTCGATGTTACGCGCGGCACCGAAGAAGCGCTTCGGCTTCTCCAGGGCATGGGCGTCGACACCACCGGTGAGGACCTTGCCGGAGCTCGGGATCACGGTGTTGTAGGCACGCGCCAGGCGGGTGATGGAGTCGAGCAGGATGACCACATCCTTCTTGTGCTCGACCAGGCGCTTGGCCTTCTCGATCACCATTTCGGCAACCTGCACGTGGCGGGTCGGCGGCTCGTCGAAGGTCGAGGCAACCACTTCGCCGCGCACGGTGCGCTGCATTTCGGTCACTTCTTCCGGGCGCTCGTCGATCAGCAGGACGATCAGGTGGCACTCGGGGTTGTTCCGGGTGATGTTCGCCGCGATGTTCTGCAGCATGATCGTTTTACCCGCTTTCGGCGGGGCGACGATCAGGCCACGCTGGCCTTTGCCAATCGGGGCGCACAGGTCGATGACACGGCCGGTCAGGTCTTCGGTGGAACCGTTGCCGGCTTCCATCTTCAGACGCTTGTTGGGGAACAGCGGCGTCAGGTTTTCGAACAGGATCTTGTTCTTCGCGTTTTCAGGGCGATCGAAGTTGATCGTGTCGACCTTCAGCAGGGCGAAGTAACGCTCCCCTTCCTTCGGCGGGCGGATCTTGCCGACGATGGTGTCGCCGGTACGCAGGTTGAAACGGCGGATCTGGCTGGGCGAGACGTAGATGTCGTCGGGGCCGGCCAGGTAGGACGCATCAGCCGAACGCAGGAAACCGAAACCATCCTGGAGAATCTCCAGCACGCCGTCACCCGAGATCTCTTCGCCGCTTTTCGCGTGCTTTTTCAGCAGGGCGAAAATCACGTCCTGTTTGCGCGAACGGGCCATGTTTTCGATGCCCATCTGTTCGGCCATTTCCAGCAGATCGGTAATCGGCTTTTGCTTGAGTTCAGTCAGGTTCATAAGGGGAGTGACGTAATCATGTATGAAGGGAGGATTAAGCTTCTGGCTTAATGAAGCCGCGCCGCTAGAAGGCGATAGGATCGCGCACAGATTCTAATTAGGAGTGCGTCGGCGACGGCGTGCAGGGGGCACTGGAGAAGCAGTGCGAGGCCGAATGTAACACTTGCTTTTTTCGACGTCTAGTGGGTTGGAAAAGAAAAGCCCCGGTTTTTCCGGGGCTTTTTCACATCACAGGTGGGCGTCGAGGAACGCGGCCAGCTGCGATTTGGACAGTGCGCCGACCTTGGTGGCCTCGACGTTGCCGTTCTTGAACAACATCAGCGTCGGGATGCCACGCACGCCGTGCTTGGCGGGGGTTTCCTGGTTCTCGTCGATGTTCAGCTTGGCGACGGTCAGTTTGCCCTCGTAAGTGCTGGCGATGTCGTCCAGGACTGGAGCGATCATTTTGCATGGGCCGCACCATTCAGCCCAGTAGTCGACCAGCACCGGGCCTTGAGCCTGCAGTACGGTGGCTTCGAAGTCCGCGTCGGTGACGTGTTTGATCAGATCGCTGCTCATGGATATCTCCAGGGTCGTAAGCAAAAAAACGTGACCCATGATAGCCGCAGAGGCTGGCTACAGGAAGTCACAGACGATTGAGTGTAACTATAGTTGTGCAAGACGCCGCGAATCGAAAACTGTCATACGTGTGTCATAACATCGAATGGCACATTGCCTTGCATCAAGCCTTGGCGTGCCACGCGTTGGCGACAGCCCCGTATCGTGGCACGATTGCCAGGTTAACGACCGAGAACATCCAGATCATGCCGCATACCAACGCGAAGAACCTGTCTCTGATCGCCGCCATCGACCTTGGCTCCAACAGTTTTCACATGGTCGTGGCCAAGGCCCACCACACCGAGATCCGCATTCTCGAACGGCTGGGGGAAAAGGTTCAGCTGGCCGCCGGCATCGACGAAGAGCGCAAGCTCAGCGAAGAAGCCATGCAAAGAGGCCTCGATTGCCTCAAGCGCTTCGCCCAGTTGATCAACGGCCTGCCTGCGGGCGCCGTGCGCATCGTTGGCACCAACGCACTGCGCGAAGCGCGCAACCGTAACGAATTCATCCAGCGCGCCGAGGCCATTCTCGGCCACCCGGTGGAGGTGATTTCCGGCCGTGAGGAAGCCCGCCTGATCTACCTGGGCGTCTCCCACACCCTGGCCGACAACCCGGGCAAGCGCCTGGTCGCCGACATTGGCGGCGGCAGTACCGAGTTCATCATCGGCCAGCGTTTCGAGCCGCTGCTGCGCGAGAGCCTGCAGATGGGCTGCGTCAGCTTCACCCAGCGCTACTTCCGCGACGGCAAGATCACCCCGGCGCGCTATGCCCAGGCCTACACCGCCGCACGCCTGGAACTGATGAGCATCGAAAACGCCCTGCACCGCCTGACCTGGGACGAAGCCATCGGCTCGTCCGGCACCATTCGCGCCATCGGCGCAGCCATCAAGGCCAGTGGCCTGGGCAATGGCGAGGTCAACGCCGAGGGGCTGGCATGGGTCAAACGCAAGCTGTTCAAGCTGGGTGAGGTCGACAAGATCGACTTCGACGGGGTCAAGCCAGACCGGCGCACCATCTTCCCGGCAGGCCTTGCGATTCTCGAGGCGATCTTCGATGCCCTCGAGCTACAACGCATGGATCACTGCGACGGCGCCCTGCGCGAAGGCGTGCTGTTCGACCTGCTTGGTCGCCATCATCACGAAGACGTGCGCGAGCGCACCCTCAACTCATTGATGGAGCGCTACCACGTTGACCAAGGCCAGGCCGCACGCGTCGAGCGCAAGGCATTGCATGCCTTCGACCAAGTGGCCAAAGCCTGGAAGCTGGAAGATGGCAATTGGCGCGATCTTCTGGGGTGGGCGGCGAAAGTGCACGAAGTTGGGCTGGACATTGCCCACTACCACTACCACAAGCATGGCGCCTACCTGATCGAACATTCCGACCTGTCGGGCTTCTCCCGCGAGGACCAGCAGATGATGGCCCTGCTGGTGCGCGGCCATCGCCGCAACATCCCCAGAGACAAATTCGCCGAGTTCGGCGATGAAGGCGTGCAGCTGATTCGCCTGTGCGTGCTGCTGCGCTTCGCCATCCTGTTCCACCACATTCGTGGTACTCAACAGATGCCGAAAGTGCAGCTGCAAGCCGGCGACAACAGCCTCGAAGTGGTCTTCCCGCAGGGTTGGCTGGAGCAACACCAGCTGACCCAGGCCGACTTCGCCAACGAGGCAGAGTGGCTGGCCCGGGTCGGCTTCGTCCTCAGCGTACGTTGAGCACCGGGTTGCTCAGGCGCTCCAGCAGGGTCGCCTGGGCACTGCGCGGGTTCTGGTTGCCGGTCGGGGTGCTGCGCACGTAGCGCCCGTCCGACTGCAGCGTCCAGGCATGGGTGTTGTCAGTCAGGTAGCTTTCCAGCTCCTTCTTCACCCGCAGCAACAGCTTCTTGCCTTCGACGGGGAAGCACGTCTCGACGCGCTTGTCGAGGTTGCGCTCCATCCAGTCGGCACTGGACAGGTAGATCTGCTCCTCGCCGCCATTGAGGAAGTAGAACACCCGGGTGTGCTCCAGGAAGCGGCCGATGATCGAGCGCACGTGAATGTTGTGCGAGACCCCCGCAATGCCTGGCCGCAGGCAGCACATGCCGCGCACCACCAGGTCGATGCGCACGCCGGACTGGCTGGCCTTGTACAGCGCCTTGATGACCTTGGCGTCGGTCAGCGAGTTGAACTTGGCGATGATGTGCGCAGGCTTGCCTTCGAGCGCGAACTGGGTCTCGCGCGCAATCATGTCGAGCATGCCCTTCTTCAGGGTGAACGGCGCGTGCAGCAGCTTCTTCATGCGCAGGGTCTTGCCCATGCCGATCAACTGGCTGAACAACTTGCCGACGTCCTCGGTCAGGGCGTCGTCGGACGTCAGCAGGCTGTAGTCGGTGTACAGACGGGCGTTGCCAGCGTGGTAGTTACCGGTGCCCAGGTGCGCATAACGCACGATTTCACCGTGCTCGCGGCGCAGGATCAACATCATCTTGGCGTGGGTCTTGAACCCGACCACACCGTAGATCACCACCGCACCCGCGGCTTGCAGGCGGCTGGCCATCTGCAAGTTGGACTCTTCGTCGAAGCGCGCGCGCAATTCGATCACCGCAGTGACCTCCTTGCCGTTACGGGCAGCGTCCACCAGCGCGTCGACGATCTCCGAGTTGGCACCGGAGCGGTACAGGGTCTGGCGCACGGCGAGTACGTGCGGGTCCTTGGCGGCCTGGCGCAGCAGGTCGACCACCGGCGTGAAGGACTCGAACGGGTGCATCAGCAGGATGTCCTGCTTGCTGATCACGCTGAAGATGTTGTCAGCGTTCACCAGCAGCTTGGGGATCGCCGGGGTGAACGGCGTGTATTGCAGCTGCGGGTGGCTGTCGAGGCCGGTGATGCTGAACAGGCGGGTAAGGTTGACCGGGCCGTTGACCTGGTACAGCTCGCTCTCGCTCAGGCTGAACTGTTTTAGCAGGTAATCCGAGAGGTGTTTCGGGCAGGTATCAGCCACCTCGAGGCGCACGGCGTCACCATAGCGGCGCGAGAACAACTCGCCGCGAAGGGCGCGAGCCAAGTCGTCGACCTCTTCGGAGTCCAGCGCCAGGTCGGCGTTGCGGGTCAGGCGGAACTGGTAGCAGCCTTTGACCTTCATGCCCTGGAACAGGTCGTCGGCGTGAGCGTGAATCATCGACGACAGGAACACGTAGTTGGCACCCGGGCCACCGACCTCTTCAGGCACCCGGATGACCCGCGGCAACAGGCGCGGCGCCGGGATGATCGCCAGGCCCGAGTCGCGGCCGAAGGCATCGACGCCTTCGAGCTCGACGATGAAGTTGAGGCTCTTGTTCACCAGCAAAGGGAACGGGTGGGTCGGGTCGAGGCCGATCGGGGTGATGATCGGGGCGATCTCGTCGCGGAAGAAGCGCCGCACCCAGGTCTTGAGCTTGGGCGTCCAGTGACGGCGGCGGATGAAGCGGATGTGGTGCTTTTCCAGCTCCGGCAGCAGCACATCGTTGAGGATGGCGTACTGACGGTCCACCTCGGAGTGCACCAGCTCGCTGATGCGCGCCAGCGCCTGGTGCGGCTGCAGCCCGTCGGCACCGGCCTGTTCGCGGGCGAAGTTGATCTGCTTCTTGAGGCCAGCGACGCGGATCTCGAAGAACTCGTCGAGGTTGCTGGAGAAGATCAGCAGGAATTTCAGGCGTTCGAGCAGCGGGTAGCTCTCGTCCAGCGCCTGCTCCAGTACCCGAATGTTGAACTGCAGCTGCGACAGCTCGCGATGAATGTACAGGCTGCTGTCGTCAAGGCCGGGGACGGCGATCGCTGGTGCCGGCGCAGGGGCCGGTGCCGCAGCCTCGACCACCGGCGCAGGTTCTGGCTCGGGCTCTGGCGCCGGCGGCAGGTCTGGCGGGGTCTGCACCATCTCTTCGGGGACTGCCTGGGCGTCCTTGATCGCGACAGGGGTGAGCACTTCATTATTCATCTGGACGTTCCTGGAGGACGATAACGCCCTATCATCAATTGAGCGGGACGATAAGCGGCCATTATGACGCCTGTGTTACACCCACTGGCAAGCCTGCGACTTGTGGCCGAAGGCATTGTCCTTGTAGGAAATGTTCACGTCGAGACACATTTGGACACTTTCATCCACGCGCGCGAAGGGGTAGGCTGCGCGTTCATTTCGCCAGCACCTCAGAAAATGCTTCAACAATTCCTGCAGGATTTCGGCTACTTCGCCCTTTTTCTAGGCACCTTCTTTGAAGGCGAGACCATCCTGGTGCTTGCGGGTTTTCTCGCGTTCCGCGGCTACATGGACATCAAGCTGGTGTGCCTGGTGGCCTTCCTGGGCAGCTATGCTGGCGACCAACTGTGGTACTTCATGGGCCGTCGCCATGGGCGCAAGATCCTGGCACGCAAGCCGCGCTGGCAGGCCATGGGTGATCGGGCGCTGGACCACATCCGCCGCCACCCCGACATCTGGGTGCTGAGTTTTCGCTTCGTCTATGGCCTGCGCACGGTCATGCCGGTGGCCATTGGCCTGTCGGGCTACCCGCCGCGCCGCTACCTGCTGCTCAACGGCCTCGGCGCCGCCATCTGGGCATTGGCCCTGGGTGCTGCGGCCTACCACTTCGGCGCTATCCTCGAAGGCCTGCTGGGTAATGTGAAGCGATACGAGCTATGGGTGCTCGGCGGCCTGCTGTTGCTTGGCGCCCTGCTCTGGCTGCGCCGGCGCTTTCGCACCATGCGCGCCGAGCGCAAGGCGGCCGCACTGGGCCAGGCCGCAGACGCTGAGCAGGCTGTAGACCAGGAGCAGGAACCACCCCAGCGGCGTGATCACCGCTAAACCCAGTGCGCCAGCCAGGTACAGCGCTGGCGCATTCGACAGCAACCGCAGCCACTCCAGGCGCCTGGCCCACGGCCGATTCTCAAGCAGCGTGCCGAGCACGAACAGGCCCACGGCCATGACCGACCAGCCCAGTACCAGGGCGGCGCTCGGCACGCGCTCTGCCACCTCCATCAAGTAGCTGCCCACGGCCACATAGACGACGAACTGCGCCGCTACGTAGGCCTGCGCCGCCCGCCCCAGGGCAACCTCGAACTTGCGAAACAGCGCCAGGTCCGGCTTGGCCTGCGGATAGCGCGCCGCGACATCGGCCGGGCGCCAACCCGTGGGCATGAACCAGATCCGCAGCTTGTCCCACACGCGCTGGGTACGCCGTGCATCGCTCCACAGCTGGGCATAGAACTGCAGGTTGGCCCACAGCGGGTTCCAGCTGGCGAGTGGCGTGGTCACCCCGAATACCACCGGCTCGGCCGGGTCTTCTTCCTTGAAGGTGCCGAACAGGCGGTCCCAGAGAATGAACACGCCGCCGTAATTGCGATCCAAGTAAACAGGATTTTGCGCATGGTGGACGCGATGGTTGGATGGCGTGATCAGTATCCACTCGAGCCAGCCAAGCTTGGGAATGTGCCGGGTATGCACCCAGAACTGGTACAGCAGGTTCAGCGACGCCACGGTGATGAATACCAGCGGCGGCACGCCGATCAGCGCCAACGGCAGGTAGAAGACCCACGAAAAGATGAACCCGCTGCTGGTCTGGCGCAGCGCCGTGGTGAGGTTGTACTCCTCGCTCTGGTGGTGCACCGAATGGGCTGCCCACAGCACGTTGCGCTCATGCCCCAGGCGATGCAGCCAGTAGTAGCAGAAGTCGTACAGCACAAAGGCCAGCACCCACACCCACCACGCCTGGTGCGGCAGGCGCAACAACGCCAGGTGCTCCCAGGCCAGGGCATAGGTCACCAGCCCTACACCTTTGGTCAGCAGGCCGGTACTGGTCGACAAGACGCCCGTACTCAGGCTGTTGATCGAGTCGGCCAAGGTGAAATTGCGCAGGCCGCGCACGCGGTCGGCGACCAGCTCCGCGGCAATCAATACGAAGAAGAACGGCACGGCCAGCAGTATCAGGTCCATGGCAACGACCTCAGGCGTTATCCACCAAGATTAGGCCGCGACTGCGGGAACCCCTATGGCTACATCTGCCAAACTAGAGGACATTTAGCGCCTCGACACTGGAGTAATGAGCATGACAAAAAAAGTAGCGGTGATTCTTTCAGGCTGTGGCGTGTATGACGGCGCCGAAATCCACGAAAGCGTGATCACCCTGCTGCGCCTCGACCAGCGCGGGGCGCAGGTGCAGTGCTTTGCGCCAAACATCGCGCAGATGCATGTGATCGATCACCTGACCGGCGAGCCAATGCCCGAATCGCGCAATGTACTGGTGGAGTCGGCGCGTATCGCCCGCGGTGAGGTCAAGGACATCCGCGAAGCCAATGCCGAAGACTTCGACGCACTGATCGTGCCCGGTGGTTTTGGCGCGGCAAAAAACCTGTCCAACTTTGCCGTCGAAGGCGCCAACTGCAGCGTCAACCCGGACGTGCTGGCCCTGGCCGAAGCCTTTGCCGACGCCTGCAAGCCGGTCGGGCTGATCTGCATCTCGCCAGCGCTGGCAGCGAAAATCTATGGCCCGGGCGTGGTCTGCACCATCGGCAACGATGCCGGCACCGCTGCTGCAGTGGAAAAAATGGGCGGTAAGCATGAAGAATGCGATGTGCACGATATCGTCGAAGACACCCAGCGCAAGCTGGTGACGACCCCGGCATACATGGTGGCCAAGTCAATCAGCGAGGCGGCGGGCGGGATCTACAAGCTGGTGGATCGCGTGCTGGAACTGACCCACGAGAACGACCAGTAACCCCCGGCCTGCACCCTCTTTGTAGGAGCGGCCTTGCCGGGGCGCCGGACCGGCAAGGCCGCTCCTACAAAGACCAAAACCCGCGCTCGCGCGTCAGGGGCCCTTGGACAAGCGCGCGATGATGCGGTCCAGCGCATTGGCGAACGCCTGTTTCTCCCGCTCGCCGTAAGGCGCCTGCCCTCCTCCAACCTGCCCCTGCTCGCGCAATTCGGTGAACAGGTTGCGCGCCGCCAGCCGATCACCCATGTTGCGCTCGTCAAACTCACGCCCTCGCGGGTCCAGCGCCGCCACACCTTTCTTGACCAGCCGATCGGCCAGGGGCACGTCGCTGCAGATCACCAGTTCGCCAGGCGCGGCGTTGTCGACCAGGTAATCATCAGCCGCATCCATGCCGCTGGGCACCACGATCAGCCGCACACAGGCAAAGGCCGGCTTGCTTTGCGCCTGGCCCGCCACCATCACCACCTCGAGTTTGCGCTTGAGGGCAAACTTGACGATCAAGTCCTTGGCCGGCTTGGGGCAGGCGTCGGCATCGATCCATACACGCATCGGGAAACACCTCTAAATCAGCGAGACTACGCTCATGCCTCATATCATGCCCGAAGCGTGGCAAAAGCTGGAGCTGCCTGGCCTGCACAAGGCACGCCGGCGCTTGAAAAATGGCGCCAACGATCCATTTAGCGCTTATCCGAGTGCGTCACTCAGGCTAAACTCGCCGCAGCCCCACTGGCCTGCCCCGAGTGTGCAATGAACCACCCCCACGAAATCCGCCCCGACCTGGACGAAGGCATCGACCGCAAGGTCCTGGCGACATTACGGGCGCGGTTCCTGCAGCTCAATCAAGGCCGTTTGCAGCGTGCGAGGGAGGGGCTGTCGACGCGCCAGCAGCAAGTACTGACGTTGTTGCCGCTGCTGTTCCAAGTCAATCACCCGCTGCTGCCCGGTTATGTCTCGGGCAGCACCCCTGCCGGGGTGGCCGGCTTCGAGCCTGGCGCAGAATTGGTCGCCGAAGCCCAGCGCCTGGCTCGCTCGTTTGCCTACAAGGCTCGCCAGGGGCACGCACCGCGCCCGATCCATGGGCTGTTTCTGATGGGCAGCCTTGGCTCCCTGGCCCAGGCAGAACTCAGCGACATGGACTTCTGGGTCTGCCACGCGCCTGACCTGGGCGACAGCCAGCTGGACGAGCTTCGGCGCAAATGCCAGCTGCTGGAAACCTGGGCCGCCAGCCTGGGGGCCGAGGCACACTTCTTCTTGATCGACCCGCAAGGCTTTGCCCAAGGCGAGCGGGACGGCCAGCTCGGCTCCGACGACTGTGGCACCACCCAGCATTACCTGCTGCTCGACGAGTTCTATCGCACCGCCATCTGGCTGGCCGGGCGCACGCCCCTGTGGTGGCTGGTGCCGGTGTATGAAGAGCACAACTACAGGGCCTACACCCAGACCTTGCTCAGCAAGCGCTTCATCCGCAGCCAGGACGTGCTCGACCTTGGCAACCTGGCGCATATCCCGCCCGGCGAGTTCGTCGGTGCCGGGCTGTGGCAGCTGTTCAAGGGCATCGACTCGCCTTACAAATCGCTGCTCAAGCTGCTGTTGACCGAAGCCTACGCCAGTGAGCACCCCGCCGTACGCTGCCTGAGCCTGGACTACAAGCAAGCGGTGTTCGCCAACCAGCTCGACCTCGACGCGCTGGACCCCTACGTGATGGTCTACCGGCGCATCGAGCAGTACCTGCACCAACGCGGCGAGCCGGTACGCCTCGAACGGGTAAGGCGCAGCCTGTACCTGAAGGTGAACAAGAAACTCAGCGGCCAGGTGCGCGGCAACGGTTGGCAGCGCCAGCTGCTGCAGCGCCTGGCAGACGAATGGGGCTGGGACGAGCGCCAACTGGCCGTGCTCGATAGCCGCAGCCAATGGAAAGTCGGCCAGGTGGCCGTGGAGCGCCGCGAACTGGTGGCCGAACTGAACCACAGCTACCGCTTCCTCAGCCAGTTCGCCCAGACCCGCAACGCCAGCAGCCGCGCCGATCAGCGTGACCTCAATGTGCTGGGGCGGCGCCTGTATGCCGCGTTCGAACGCCGTGCTGGCAAGACCGAGGTGATCAACCCTGGGATTGCCCCGGACCTGGCCGAGGGCACCCTCACCCTGGTCCAGGCCCCCAATCGCAAGGAGCCCGGCAGCCATCACTGGGAACTGTACACAGGCAACCTGAGCACCCACGAAGTGGAGCACTTCAGCCCGATCAAACGCTGCCGCGAACTGCTCGAACTGCTGACCTGGGCCCATCGCAACGGCGTGATCGACAGCAGCACGCGCTTCGCCCTGCACCCTGGCGCCAGCGATCTCAGAGAGCTCGAACTGTTCAACCTGCTGGGCAGCCTGCAGCAGGCCATCGACCTGCCGTTGCCCACCGTCAGCGAAGTCCGCCTGCTGCAGCCCAGCGTGGCCGACGACATCCTGTTGCTGGTCAACGTCGGTGTCGACCCACTGCGCCACCACCGCGACCTGAACATCCTGATGACCACCGAGCGCACCGACTCGTTGAGCTACGCCGGCGTTCGCGAAAACCTGGTGCTAACGCTGGACCAGGTCACCCTCAACAGCTGGAGCGAGGTGCTGGTGCAGCGCTACGACGGCGAGCACGCGCTGCTGCGCTGCCTGCGCGACTACCTCAACAACCTCGGCCAGCGCGGCCATCGCCCCCGGCTGCGGGTGCGCTGCTTTTGCCACAACCGCGCGCAGGCCATCGAACAGCGGGTCGAGGACATTTTCGCCACGGTGCAACGGCTGCTCGACCAGGGTGCCAACCACCGCTATGTGCTGCAGGTGGCCCAGCACACCCATGTGCTGGAGCTTCTGCCCGGCCAGGTCAGCCTGGCGACCCTGGGCGACCACGAGGCCGTGCTGGACTGCCTGAGCGAAGAGCGCAGCGTCTACAGCCCGCTGCACCTGGACGCCAATGCCCTGCAGGACCACGACCTGCCACTGGTACTGGAGCACGGCCGGCCCGCTTGCATCCAGGTGTTCTATCGCCTGCTGGGTGATTGGGCCGACCTGTATGTACTGGATGAGTACAATGCGTTGTGGCAGCAGCGCCTGCCACTGCAGGACGAAGCCCACTTGCTGCAGCCGCTGCAACGCTTTCTGCGCTCGGTACTGATGCGCCGCGATGCGCAACTGCCGCTCGACAGCCTGGGGGCGGCTTCGCTGGATATCCGCTATGGGCAGTTGCTGCCTTCAGGCACAGGCAAGGCCCGCAGCATCGAGCCGCGCCTGGCGCCGGTGGACGGCAGCGACCAGCCTTTCTATGAGGTCCAGGCCATCATTCAGGCTGGGGCAGCGGGCGCCGTGCAGGTCACCTTGTACTGTGACCAACAGGAGTTTTCCGAGCTGGATCATGGTGATCAGCTGTACGCAGTGGTCGCGCGGCAGATCGTCGGCCAACGGCGCAATGCCGGGCATTACCGCTGCTACATCACCGACCTGGATTTGTCCGAGCTACTGGGGGACGAGCTGGGGGCGACCGTGTTGTATCTGCGCTACAAGCGGGAGCTGGAGCAGGCGTTGAACGAGGGGTTGGAGCAGGTGCAGGCGCTGGGCTTCTGAATAGTTGGGGGCGCTTTGCGCCCCCAAAGGCTCACAAATCGAAATCACCCGCCGCTTCCGGTTGGTACTCAACCGCCACCAGCTTCAGTTTCAGCGTCTTGCCGCCGGGCGCCGGCCAGTCGATCTGCTCGCCCACCGTCAGGCCCAGCAATGCGCAACCAATTGGCGCCAGGATCGAGACCTTGCCTTCGCCGCCGGCATCCTTTGGATACACCAGGGTAAGGTGGTAATCCTTGCCACTGGCCTCTTCACGGCAGTGCACGCGCGAGTTCATGGTCACCACGCCGGCCGGTACTTCCTCATGACCGACCACCTTCTCGGCGCGGTCCAGCTCGTCCTGCAGGGCGAGCACACCCGGCGTACTTTCGTCGAGGCTGTCGATCAGACGCTCCAGACGTTGTACGTCCAATCGGGTGAGGGTGAGGGAAGGCTTGGTGCTCATGATCCAGTCAGACTCCATTGAACAGGCGGTTTTCTGTGGGCAAATAAAGCAAAACCCCGCCCAAGGGCGGGGTTTGTGAATGCTTTGGCGTCACCGACGCATAACCCGACACTACCACAGCCGGGCAAATACTCAAGCCCGCGCGCGCAAGGCCTCGGCTTCCTGGCAGATCTGCCGGCGCCGCTGGTCATCTGCAGAGCGCCATTCGCGGATGTGCTCCACATGGCGATGACAGCCGGTGCAGACGCGCTGCTCGTCCAGGCGGCAGACACTGATGCACGGCGATTTCACGGCGGTGCTGACATTGCTGTAAAGCGGCTTGGGCGGCCGGGGCTGCTCACTCATCTCAGATCTCGTCGAAGTCCAGCTTCTCGCCGGCGCGCTCCCAGACGATGCGTTCCAGCATCTCGCCGAGCAGCTCGTCGGTCTTCTCGCAGGTCCACTTCTTGCTCTCTTCATCGTAGTCGAAGTGGAAACCCCCGGACTTGTCAGCCAGCCACAACTGGCGCAGCGGCTCCTGACGGCTGAAGATCAGCTGGCTGCCGTTGTCGAACTTGATGGTCAGGACGCCGGCGGAGTTTTCCATGTCCAGGTCCAAGTCGCTCTCGTCGAACAGGTCTTCCAGCGCCTGTTGGGTCGCGTCGACCAGATCATGGAAACGCGCTTCGCTCAAACTCATTGCAGGAACCTCGAAATTGGCTGCGTGACAGGCAAGCCGGGCAAGATACGGGCGCTTGGCGCTGAATGCAAAGATTAGCCATTGAAGGCGGTAAGAATAGCCCGCCCAGCGGACCGGCCCTTGCATAGGCAATCCGCCGGTCGCTCGGTATACTCGGGCGCAATACTGCATATTTCAAAGGATTTCACCCAATGAAGCGCCTGATTTCCTCCCTCGCGGCGCTGGTCGCTGTTGCCTGCCTCGTTTCTGCCTGCGGCCAGAAAGGCCCCCTGTACCTGCCGGAAGACGGCAAGGACGGCAAGGACACCCGCAAATCGCACCAGCACCAGCCCAAAGCCAAGCCGGCCCAGACGCAAGAACAGCAGCCCGAGCTGCAATCCGAGCCCGAGCAGTCGCCAGCGCAGTAAGGAAATCAGATGAACGCTTTCAACTACCGCGACGGTGAACTGTTCGCGGAAGGCGTGGCCCTGTCGGCCATCGCCGAACGCTTCGGCACCCCCACCTACGTGTACTCGCGCGCCCACATCGAGGCCCAGTACCGCAGCTATGCCGACGCGCTGGACGGTATTTCCAGCCTGGTCTGCTTTGCCGTCAAGGCCAACTCCAACCTGGGTGTGCTGAACGTCCTGGCGCGCCTGGGCGCAGGCTTCGACATCGTCTCCGGCGGTGAACTGGAGCGCGTCCTGGCTGCTGGCGGGCGCGCGGATCGCGTGGTGTTCTCGGGTGTCGGCAAAACCCGCGAAGACATGCGCCGCGCCCTGGAAGTCGGCGTGCACTGCTTCAACGTCGAGTCCACCGACGAGCTCGAGCGCCTGCAAGTGGTGGCCGCCGAGATGGGCAAAGTCGCCCCGGTCTCGCTGCGGGTCAACCCGGACGTCGATGCCGGTACCCACCCGTACATCTCCACCGGCCTCAAAGAAAACAAGTTCGGCATCGCCATCGCCGACGCCGAAGCGATCTACGTGCGCGCCGCGCAGCTGCCGAACCTGGACGTGGTCGGTGTCGACTGCCACATCGGCTCGCAGCTGACCACCGTCGAGCCGTTCCTCGATGCCCTCGACCGCCTGCTGGACCTGGTCGACCGCCTCGCCGACTGCGGCATCCACTTGCGCCACCTGGACCTGGGTGGCGGCGTGGGCGTGCGCTACCGCGATGAAGAGCCGCCCTTGGTGGCCGACTACATCAAGGCCATCCGCGAGCGCGTCGGCGACCGCGACCTGGCCCTGGTGTTCGAGCCAGGCCGCTACATCGTGGCCAACGCCGGTGTCCTGCTGACCCGCGTCGAGTACCTAAAGCACACCGAACACAAGGACTTCGCCATCATCGATGCGGCGATGAACGACCTGATCCGCCCGGCCCTGTACCAGGCCTGGATGGGCGTCAGCGCGGTCACCCCACGCGAAGGCCAGGGCCGTGCCTATGACCTGGTCGGGCCGATCTGCGAAACCGGCGACTTCATCGCCAAGGACCGCGAGCTGAACCTGGCCGAAGGCGATCTGCTGGCCGTGCAGTCTGCCGGCGCCTATGGTTTTGTCATGAGCTCGAACTACAACACCCGTGGCCGCTGCGCCGAAATCCTGGTCGACGGTGACCAGGCATTTGAAGTGCGCCGCCGCGAGACCATCGCCGAACTGTATGCTGGCGAAAGCCTGCTGCCGGAGTGAGCCCATGCTGCTGCGTTTCACCAAGATGCATGGGCTGGGCAACGACTTCATGGTCCTCGACCTGGTCAGCCAGCACGCACATATCCAGCCCAAGCATGCCAAGCAATGGGGCGACCGCCATACCGGCATCGGTTTCGACCAGCTGCTGATCGTCGAGGCGCCGAATAATCCGGAAGTGGACTTCCGCTACCGGATCTTCAACGCCGACGGCTCCGAGGTCGAGCAGTGCGGCAACGGCGCGCGCTGCTTCGCCCGCTTCGTGCTGGACAAACGCCTGACCGCGAAAAAACGCATCCGCGTGGAAACCAAAAGCGGCATCATCGAACTGGACGTGCAGAACGACGGCCAGGTGAGTGTCGACATGGGCCCTCCGCGCCTGGTGCCGGCCGAAATCCCCTTCGTCGCCGACGAGCAGGCACTGAGTTACCCACTGGAAGTCGACGGCGAGGTCTATTCGATTGCCGCAGTGTCCATGGGCAACCCACATGCCGTGCTGCGTGTCGATGACGTGCATTCCGCGCCCGTGCACGCACTGGGCCCGAAGATCGAAAACCATCCGCGCTTCCCGCAGCGGGTCAACGCTGGTTTCATCCAGGTCATCGACCGTCACCGTGCCAACCTGCGGGTCTGGGAACGCGGCGCGGGCGAGACCCAGGCCTGCGGCACCGGCGCCTGCGCCGCGGCCGTGGCGGCTATCAGCCAGGGCTGGATGGACTCACCGGTAAGCCTCGACCTGCCGGGTGGCCGCCTGCACATCGAATGGGCCGGCCCCGGCAAGCCCGTGTTGATGACCGGCCCGGCCGTACGCGTCTACGAAGGACAGGTTCGTCTCTAAGTGAGTAACCGCCATGACCGATCAGCCCAAGGTTGTACCCCAGCAGTCCAGTGACCTCGATGCCGAGGCGGTGGTCGCGTACCTGCGTGCCCACCCGACCTTCTTCGCCGAACACGACGAGTTGCTGGTCGAGCAGCGCATTCCCCACCAGCGCGGCGACAGCGTGTCGCTGGTGGAGCGTCAGCTCAAGCTGCTGCGCGATCGCAACATCGAGATGCGCCATCGCCTGTCGCAACTGATGGACGTGGCGCGTGACAACGACCGGCTGTTCGACAAGACCCGCCGGCTGATCCTCGACCTGCTCGATGCCGGCAGCCTGGAAGAAGTGGTGATGGCGGTCGAAGACAGCCTGCGCCAGGAGTTTCAGGTGCCCTTCGTCAGCCTGATTCTGTTCGGCGATAACGTCGCCCCGGTCGGCCGCTGGGTCAGCAATGCCGAGGCACACCAGGCCATCGGTGGCCTGCTGGGGGGCGGCAAGACCGTCAGCGGCAACCTGCGCGAACACGAACTGGCCTTCCTGTTTGGTGAAGAAGAGCGTCGCGAGGTCGGTTCCAGCGCCGTTGCAGCCCTCGAATATCAAGGGCTGCACGGTGTACTGGCAATCGGCAGCCGCGACCCGCAGCACTACAAGAGCAGCGTCGGCACGCTGTTCCTCGGCTACATTGCCGAAGTGCTCGGCCGCGTCGTCCCGCGCGTGACCCAGACCTTGCGCCAGGTGCGCTGATGGACCGCCAGCTGGAAGCTTATTGCGCGCACCTGCGCAATGAGCGCCAGGTGTCCGAACACACCCTGCTGGCCTATCGCCGCGACCTCGACAAGGTCGTCGCCTACTGTAACGAACACGGCATTGCCGGCTGGCAAGCGTTGCAAATCCAGCAACTGCGCCAACTGATCGCCCGTCAGCACCATCAGGGGCAGTCCTCGCGCAGCCTGGCGCGCCTGCTTTCAGCGGTACGCGGGCTGTACCGTTACCTGAACCGTGAAGGGCTGTGCCAGCACGACCCGGCCAACGGCCTGTCTGCGCCCAAGGGCGAACGGCGCCTGCCCAAGACGCTGGATACCGACCGTGCCCTGCAACTGCTCGACGGCGGTGTCGACGACGACTTCATTGCCCGGCGCGACCAGGCCATCCTCGAACTGTTCTATTCGTCAGGCCTGCGCCTGTCCGAGCTGACCGGCCTGGACCTCGAATACCTCGACCTTGCCGCCGGGCTGGTGCAGGTGCTTGGCAAGGGTGGCAAGGCACGCGTGCTGCCGGTCGGGCGCAAGGCACGCGAGGCGCTGCAGGCCTGGTTGCGCCTGCGCGGCATCGGCGGCCCGCGCGACAGCGCCGTGTTCATTACCCGCCAGGGCAATCGCCTGAGCCCGCGGGCCATCCAGATGCGCGTGAAGGCTGCCGGCGAGCGCGAGCTGGGCCAGCACCTGCATCCGCACATGCTTCGCCATTCCTTCGCCAGCCATGTGCTGGAATCGTCCCAGGACCTGCGTGCGGTGCAAGAGATGCTCGGCCATGCCGACATCAGCACCACGCAGATCTACACCCACCTGGACTTCCAGCACCTGGCCGCGGTGTACGACAGCGCCCACCCTCGGGCCAAACGCAGCAAAGGCACAGACTCATGAGCATCAAGCTGATCACCTTCGACCTCGATGACACCTTGTGGGACACCGCGCCGGTCATTGCCAGCGCTGAAGTCGTCCTGCGCGACTGGCTCGAAGCCAACGCACCGATCCTGGGCGGCGTACCGGTCGAGCACCTGTTCACCATCCGAGAGCGCCTGGTGCAGGCCGAACCGGGCCTCAAGCACCGTATCAGCGCCTTGCGTAGGCGGGTGCTGTGCCATGCCCTGGAAGAGGTCGGTTACAGCGAAAAGCACGCCCAGGCGCTCGCCAACGAAGGCTTTGAAGTGTTCCTGCATGCCCGGCACCAGGTGGAAATTTTCCCTGAGGTGCAGCCTGTGCTGGAAATCCTGCGCCATCAATACACCCTGGGCGTGGTCACCAACGGCAATGCCGATGTGAGCCGCCTGGGCCTGGCGGACTACTTCCGCTTCGCCCTGTGCGCCGAGGACCTGGGGATCGGCAAGCCGGACCCGGCGCCGTTCCTCGAGGCACTGAAACGCGGCGAGGTCGACGCTGGCGCGGCAGTGCATGTGGGTGACCACCCAGGCGATGATATCGCCGGCGCCCAGCGTGCTGGGTTGCGTGCCGTGTGGTTCAACCCCCAAGGCAAGCCCTGGGCCGGTGAGCGGGCTCCGGATGCAGAGATTCAGCGCCTCTCGCAATTGCCTGAAGTGATAGCACGCTGGCGCTGACAGCCGATACCTTCTCAACGCCGCACTGACCTGTGTAGGAGCGGCCTTGCCGGGGCGCCGGACCGGTCGGAA